>JAABRU010000006.1 GCA_011390755.1 Desulfobacteraceae bacterium
CTATATCGTGTCGCATTTCCGGCCCCTTGCCATTACAGACCCGGCAGCCGCGGACAGTACGGAAGTAAACCGGGAAGAAATTCTGGCACAGGCACAGGAAGAACTGGCTGTGAAGAGAGGGGATGATCTTTTTCCCCATTATGCCCTGACAGATGATATCGGGCAGGTGCTTGTCACATTTCCCCTTACGGATTTCAGTGAGGTTTACCGCCCTGAAAAGGCAGCAGGCAGCCTGATAACGAATATTGTCCGGATCAGTATGAAGGATATTTTTTATCCGCCGGAAACCCTGACATTCATCGGAGATGTGCAGCATGTCCATACTGCCGATGCCGCCATCTGGCTGGCCGGAGGGGCAGGTTCGGAAAATACGGATACCGGCAGTATGACGCTTGCGGATACAGCAGGCGGTTTTGAAAAAACATCTGTTTACAAACTGGAATTCCGGGAAGAAAAACCCTTCTTTTCCGCCCTGGGAACCGCGGATATTTCCCCGGGGGCTATCCGCTCTTTTCATACATCCGGAAACAGTCTCTGGATATTCGGTTTTGAGGAAAACAGTACTTCGGGCCGGCTGATCTGTCTGCAAACTGAGGCGGATCGTCTGGTACCGGTTTCTGACACGGAATGGGATACGGCTTCGGAAAATTCCCGGAAATCCCTGTTTTCGGGCAGCCATTTCTTTCTGTATTCCGCAGAATCCCCCGGCACACTGACGCTGGGAGATCTCCGGGATCCTTTTTCCCCCCGCCTGGCAGAACAGAAAGACTGGACGGAAATTCCGGACTTTATTCTGCCTTTCGGACCCGAAACCTTTATCCTCATCGGGAAAAATGTAAATTCTGCGGATTCTCCGCTGCTTCAGCTCCGTCTGGCAGACCTTTCCGAGCCCCTTTCCCCCCGGATTTTGGGGACAAAAGAAATACAGGCATCGGAAAGCGGAATACCGGGCGCTCCGTTTTCCATCGGGATTGATTCGGATCGGTCTTTTCTGGCATTTCCGCTGCACTGTGAGGGAAACGGAATCCTTTCCGCAGATTCGGAAAACAGGGAAACGTTTTTTTCGGATGTGTTTTCCCGCTGCTTTCAGATTATTGCACTATACCATGTGTCAGTGGAAATGGGATTTGAAGAAATCGGGCGCATTGTTTCCGAAAAAGGAAATCCGGAAATTCAGGAGGGAGCCGCGGACTGGACACGCATCCGCTTTATGGACGGCAGTATATTCCGCATCGGCCCGGATGCACTGCTGGCGGCAGATATTGCAGAGCCCGAGGCATCTGCATTTGAAATACATTTCTGAAGAAAAACCGGGAGGAGAGGCAATCCTGAAAACCGGCAATCGGCCATAACTGTTTAGTAAGGCATGGGGTGCGTCAGGCGAGAGCCGTAACGCACCGTGCGGACGGGACGCGGAGCGTGGGACGAGATGTGTGCGGGGAGATATGCATATAAGGAAAGGAGGAAATATGTAAAAACAAATAACAGACTTTGAGATAATGCTTTGACACCATTGCAGAATCCGAAGCATTTTCTGAAGGTCTGACTGAAGTGTTTCGACCTGTACGGTTAGCATTTCCGCGCATAATGTTTTTTTACACCTGCGCGGGAATCTCTGACCGCAGAGGTGGGAATATTTCCTTCTCCGTCCCGGAAAATGATGCAGGTCCTGCGCCTGCCTTCCCCCCTTTTCGCGTCAGAGACCTTTTTCCCGTTTAAAAAGGATGATAATAAATCAGAATCCCCCCACACGGCAAAACCGGAGTCCCTAAGGGATGAAAAAAATTCCGGATTCCGTGCAAACGGCGGAAAATCGGGATTCCGGACTTTCTGACTGTGTCCTGTGATAATTGAAAAGACCCTGCGTCCGTCTGTTAATGCACTGATTCTGAAACGGATCGGATAATTTTCTGAATCATTTGCAAAAGCCCGGCGGATAAGGCTTTT
>JAABRU010000175.1 GCA_011390755.1 Desulfobacteraceae bacterium
TATATGAAAGTCCTGCACAACTCGTTACGGGGCTCTGCCCCGTAACGCATTTTTCCGGGGCTCCGCCCCGTACACAGTATGAGGCGGAGCCTCACCTCCGGCGTTACGGGGCGGAGCCCCGTAACGGGTCCGGGAAAGATTTTCATGCTTCGTTGTGACCGTCAGTCATGGCCGTTTATATGAAAGTGTCTGCGGAAAACCGGCCCTTCGGCCTTCATTTTCGCACTCCGCGCAGCTTTCATGTTTCGTTGTGAATGCAATTCATAGATCGGAAGAGCGATGAGGATACCATGCCAAACGAAAACAGTCTGAAAAAAATACATTTATTATTCATTGCTGCTGCGTTTCTTGCTTTTCTTTTTCTTTTTCTGACAGTATTCATTTCATTTCCCACCCATGAAATCATCCGTCACCGGTTTCGGCTCACTGTCTGCACTGCCGGTCTGGGAATTCCCTTTCTTTTGCTGCTGTTTTTCCTGATGCATCTGGCATCTGCCGATATCCGAAAACTTTTGCATGCTGCGGCAAAAGAAGCGGAACAGACCGCATCTTTTCGGGCGGAAACTATCCCGGAAAACATAAGGGCCGGGGATAAAGGAAAGTATAGAATATCTTCTCCGGATTTGCAAAGACTATCCGGCAGAAAGGCAAAAATTTCCCATGCAGAGGATGTTTCCGGTCTTTCCCCTGAGTCTGAGCAGGCAGAAGATCCGGAATATTGTAAAAGGATCAAATCCGCAAGTCACAAAATTGCGGAATATGCGGAAGATATGAAAAAATCCCGCAGCGAAGCTGTTCATTCCATAAAAACCGCATCACGGTTTATGAAAGAAACGACGGATAGGGTTATCTCCGTCAGGGCCAAAAGCGAAGAAATGAGAGGCATGATTCGGAGCATTAATGAAATTGCTTTTCAAACCAATCTGCTGTCACTGAATGCGGCGGTTGAGGCCGCAAGAGCCGGTGAAAGCGGTTCCGGTTTTGCCGTTGTTGCGGGGGAAGTCCGCAATCTTTCCCAAAAATCCGCAGGGGTTGCAAAACAGATTGAGGAAATGATTGAAAAAACGGTGCATGATATTCATGCTGTTGCAAATCTGGTGGGAGAAACCGAAAAAGCTTTCAACAGCGCAGTTGACAACAATAAACGCGTAGGCAAAGCAATTAAGGAAATTGCAGGTATCAGCGATAAACAGCTGAGATATGCAGCACGCTGACCGCCATTGTGCAAAAAAAATATTGTGTTTAAGATAATCGTTTTGGGGGAGGCCGGGGTGAACGCAGTGAACCCCAACCCACTGAATCTGTTGGGGTTCGTTCCTCACCCCAACCTATACAGAAAACCCCAAAACTATTTTCTTACAGTCTGTACAAAAGGCTGCAATGTAACATACCCTTTGATAAAATTGTTTCATATATATTCAATATTTTATTCAGGGAAACCCGGAGTGCGAAAGGTGGGCGAAGCGGTCTTTCGCCCACACTCCTTCGGAGCGCGGGCGAAAAATAATTTTCGCACTCCTTTCTCAAAGACTATGTTACATTACACAAAAGGCGGAAATAATTCTTCATTATTCCCGCCTTTTGTAATCGTTCATCCTGATGAACCCGCAAAAAGTCAGATTTTTGGAAATTGCTATTGTACTGTCAAGGTTAAAATGGAGGGTATCCGGCACCTCTGCTGAAACCGTAAGGGCATATTGCATACGTTCCGAAGCCGCTCATGCCGGGCGTATGCAATACACCCCTGCAGATAAATGTCACCCGTCATTTTAATGCTGACAAAGTAATCCGGTTCATTGAGAAATCGGATTCGCTTTTTCAGGGATAATTCAGATCAGTCCTGCACCTTTCAGCCATTCTTCCGCCACTTTTTTCACATCCTGATGCTCTCCGTCCACTTTATAATTCAGCTCGGTCATGGCCGCGGTATCCAGTTTTTCGGCCAGGGTCAGGAATATCTTTTCCAGTTCCGGGTATTTTTCTGCAATTTCCTTTCTCACCACCGGCGCTGGATTATAAACCGGGAAGTAGTTCTGATCATCTTCCAGAACCACAAAACCGAATCCTTTGATTCTTCCGTCTGTGGCAAAACCCATGGCAACATTGAGCTGACCTTCGTTTAAGGCCTTGTACAAAAGTCCGGGGGTCATTTTTTTGATGTTGCTGCGTTTGAATTTGAAACCGTATTTTTTCTGCAGGGGTTTGTAACCGTCCGGACGGGCATAAAATTCCTCATTGGTTCCGAAAGCAATGTCATCCGGGTGGGCTTCCACATATTTTGAAAGATCCGAAAGGCTTTTGATGCCTTTTTTCTCCGCATCGTCTTTGCGCATCATCAGGCAGTAGGTATTGTTAAAAGGCATTTTGGGCAGCCATACCAGACCGTTTTTCTCCAAATCGGCCTTTTTGACAAAATCATAGCATTCCTGGGGATCGGTGATTACCTGTTTTTCTTTGAGCATGGTAAGCAGGGCGGTGCCGGTATACTCCATGTAAACATCAATCTGCCCGTTTTCCAATGCTTTTCTTGCCACCAGAGTGCCGCCCAGACCGTTTTTGTCTTCTGTCTCAAAGCCGTTTTTCTCCAGCAGTTTCATCATAATGGTGCCGAGTATCCGCTGTTCGGTAAAGTTTTTGCTGCCGACCACCATCTTTTTATCGGCAGAAAAGGCCGAAACCGGGAGAAGCATCATTGCCGCAACAAAAGAAAAACATACGATTCCAGCCATTTTTTTCATCATTTTCCTCATTTGAAATCCTCCTTGAATCATTCCGGATGAATCATAATAATATTAAGGCGATTTCCAAATATGAATATACCGCTTCCTGAAGGAGTTACAAACTGCGCATATTTGTGACCGGACTGTCAGCTGTCAGACACTGCCGGTTTTCAGTCTGGCACTCCTTTGGTACATTTTTTTCAGGAAATCACCTAAATCACTGCAGAGACGCACGGCCAGAATTACGGCAGTGTGTCTCTGCGGCCTGTGTAAACCCAATGTGTCCTATTCGTAAACCAGCCCCGGACTGACGATCCATTTTTCCATCATGCCCATGAACCAGTTCATGAAAATTGCCAGTCCGGCTGTGGGGACTGCGCCTGCCAGCATGTAGCCCGCGTCCACCATTGCAATGCCGCTGAAAATCAGATCCCCGAGTCCGCCGCCGCCGACCAGAAAACTCATGGCCGCGGTTCCCACATTGATGACCGTGGATGTGCGGATGCCGGTGAGGATGATATACATGGCATTGGGCAGCTCCACTTTCAAAAGAAGCTGCGCGGGTTTCATGCCCATCCCTCTGCCCGCATCCAGAATGACCGGATCAATCCCGGCCAGACCGGCCACGGCATTCCGGATAATGGGCAGCAGTCCGTATATCACCAGGGCAAAAATAGCCGTTACTTTGCCGATGCCGATATATGTCATGGCAATGGCAATAACGGCCAGGGAAGGAACTGTCTGGCATATGCCCAGAATATTTAAAATCCAGTCACGGTAACGGCGCATAAATCCCCGTGTCAGCAGAATTCCCGTGGGAATACCGATGCTGACGGAAATGGCACTGGAAATCAGAACAAGCTGCACATGCTCGACAAAAAGTATCCATATTTCATCAGGGTTCTCCCTGGCAAATTCCAGAAACCCCAGTTTTTCGGCATACACACCTGCCACAAATGTAAGAATAAATGCGACCGCAAACCAGAATCTGCCTGCAAAACTTTTTTCCCGGCTGATATCATCGTTCATATCACCCTCCCCCCGGTGGTAATTTTGCCCCAGTGTCCGCCGCTTTCATCATAGGTTTCGCCCACAACCGAAACCAGGGTGCGGGAATTGAGAACACCTTCCAGCAGTTCTTCCTCATTCACTGCCACCACAATACCGAGATCATAGGTCAGCATCTTGCTGAGGGCATCCTTGAGGTTCTGTTCCGGTCTGACGGTAATGGTCATGGGCCGGACCAGATCCCCGATCCTGCCTTTGTGGCCCCGCAGCATGTCAATATTCACATAGCCCCTGAAGACATTACCGGGTTCCGTTACCAGGAGAAAGTTGAGATCATGTGCCAGCATATGTTCCAGTATTTTTTCACTGCTGTCATCTGTGCGGCAGCGAACCGGATCTTTCAGCATGGCATCCCGGACTTTGAGCAGATCCAGACGTTTCAGCGCCCGGTCTGCCCCAACAAAATCTTTCACAAACTGATTTTTGGGTCGTGTAAGCAGATCTTCCGGGCTTCCGTACTGAATCAGTCTGCCCGCATCCAGCAGGGCGATTCTGTCTCCCATTTTCACGGCTTCGTGGATGTCATGGGTGACAAATACAATGGTTTTTTTGAGTTTTGCCTGAATTTTCAGAAATTCATCCTGCAGGACTTCCCGGTTGATAGGGTCAATGGCACCGAAAGGTTCGTCCATGAGCATAACCGGCGGATCTGCCGCCATTGCACGGGTAACACCGATGCGCTGGGCCTGCCCCCCGCTGAGTTCTCTGGGATAACGGTTTCTGTACACTGCAGGTTCAAGATTTACCAGTGTCAGCAGTTCATCCACCCTTTCATCCATGCGTTTTTTGTCCCATCCCAGGAGTTTGGGAACCACTGTAATATTTTCGGCAACGGTCATATGGGGAAAAAGCCCGATCTGCTGAATCGCGTATCCGATACCCCTGCGAAGTTCAATCAGATCCATTTCCATAACACTTTTGCCCTCAATTTTAATTGTGCCGGAAGTTATTGGTATCAGGCGGTTCATCATGCGCATAAGTGTGGTTTTGCCGCAGCCGGAAGAGCCGATAAGTATACAGATTTCTCCCCGGGGCACTTCCAGATCAACATTGTCAACAGCAGGCATACTTGTACCCGGATAAATTTTTGTCACGCGTTCGAGATTTATCATTTTATGACCTCAATCCTTTGCTTACCAGACGGTTTTCAATGATTCCGAATACATAATCTGTGATAATCGCCATCAGCGCCACGCATAAGGCCCCTGCATTAATCATGGCATCGTGGGTCTGATTGATTCCCATAAAGATATAATGTCCCAGACCGCCTGCCCCGATATAGGCTGCAATCGCGCCGATACCGATGGACATGACAACAGCCACCCGGACACCCGCAAAAATAACACTCATCGCCATGGGAACCTGCACCTTACGCAATACCTGTCCGCGGGTCATGCCCATGCCGATTCCGGCATCAATAATACTGGGGTCCACATTTTTAATGGCGGCATATGTATTGCGGATAATGGGAAGCTGGGAATAGAGAACCAGTGCGACAATGGCGGGAACAGTTCCGATACCGTATCCGAAGACAGAGAGGATGGGAATCATAATACCGAACAGGGCAATGGAGGGAACCGTCATGATAATTCCCGCAATATACAGGACGATATCGGCTGCCCTGCGGTTAAAGGTAATCCAGATACCGATGGGGACACCGGTAAAAATGGCAATGCCCACCGCAACCGCCACCACCCAGGCATGCTGCCAGGCCAGTTTTAATGTTTCCGGCCCGTGTTTGATTATGAATGTCAAGGTTTCCATTATCATCTCCTGTGTTTACATTTTTTTGTTCCTATTTACCCTTCAATGTCATTGACTTAAGACGGAAATAATTTGCCGGAGTCCCAAACTGAAAGTTTGGGATACGGAAATAATTCAGAAAAATACTGCCAAACTTTCAGTTTGGCACTCCATGATTTTCTTAGGGACCCGGAAAAAGAGAATTCCCCCGGTTCATCCCGTCAGCAGAGAATAAACAAAAACCGGGCATGTTTCTGCCGAACAGTTTCAGAGGGTTTATTTTTTGCCGAGTACCTTACGTCAATGTCATTGAGTCTTATAGGGACAAGCGGTCGGCTGCCCCTGCAGTGGATAAAATGTTTTTTTGGAGAAAATCCCTAATCCCTAAATATCCTCCCCAGATTGGCCGTGGTCAGGGAATCGTTGAGATACATGCCCAGACCGACGCGCTGAACCGATTCCATTCCCCTGGGATCATATACCGGCATTTCCACTTCCGGTGCATCTTCAGGACGGACTTTTTCTGCGATTTCAATGGCGTATTCCAGTTTGTTAATGGAAAAATCAACAAGATGCCGTAAAAAGGCAAAAGGATGCCGGATCATATGGAAACCGTATTTCAGGGCCATGGCCTGCCCGGTTTTGGCATCATGGAGGGCTTTTTCCGTCACATGTTCTTCATTGGTGGTTCCCCCGCTTTGGAAGGTGGGGATGCCGAGCATGAGATTCAGATGACTCATGAGTATATTGAGGAGGAAGTGGCTTTTGAGTCCGTAGTTGGGATTGTATTCAAACCGGGGATCCGCAATGGTGGGGAAACCCGCGTGAACCACAGTATGCCCCGGATTAAGAAGCTGGCTTGTGCAGATACCGAAAAGCACTTCCGCATGGGTCATGCTGATAACACCGTTATAACAGAAAGGCGCGCTGATACCGGCCATGGGCATGGCCGAAACACAGACCGGAAGCCCGGCCTGTATGACTTTGACAAAGTGTTCGGAAAAATTTTCATTCACTTCCAGGGTGGGACGGGTCAGACAGAAAAGGGCCATAATCTTTCCCCGCTGCCCATGGATTTCCTTCAGTCTTTCCAGAGAGGCATCCGAAGTGACCGGTGTGTACATGGGTTTGGAACAGTGTTCCACCATGACATTCATCTGCTCAATTTCATCTTTGAGTTTTACCCCCCGGCCCATGCCGCCCACCACATCATGCTTTTCCGCAATCTGTGCAATTTTTGCCACATGCTCCGCAGTGGGGATGATTCCCCCCTCCCCTTTTTCATCGTCATAAATATAGGGAGCGGTTCCCCCGATAAAAAAGCTGTTGCGGGGTACGAAAAAGGCTTCCACCCCCGGCACGGTGTTCAGGCATTCATTCACCAGATCTTCGGTAATAAAAATCCGGTTTTCATAAATAATGGCCTTTCCTTCTGCTTCGTATTTTCCAAAAGCCTTAAGAATCTCCGGCTGTTTGCATCCCACCCCCATGTTTTCCAGCATCCACAGGGCATCTTTGTGAGACTGAAGCAGCATTTCCACCGTGTCTTTGCCGAAAAGGGATTCGGATTGTTTCATCTGTTCTGTGTTCATTCTTGCCCCCTTTATCTGATGAACCCATAAAAAGTCCGAATTTCCGGTTTTTCCTCATTCCTGCGGAATTTTGTATTTTCAGCATGTTCCGGACTCCGCTTTTCACCGGAGTGACGTTTTTTCCGACTTTTCAGCGGTTCATTTTATTTACCCGGAAAAAATCCGGCGCAATTCATTCAAAATTTTATCTTCCCCGGCCGCCCGGATCCCGAATTCCTCCCCGGCATCCAGAATGGCATGAACCATGTCATGGGCATATCCGCGGGAACAGCTCAGGAGAATCAGACCGCTTTTTTCTGCGGGGAAAGGAGATTCCCCCGTCTCTCCCCGATCCGCCACCACAATCTGACAGGGCACATGGGAAAAAGGCCCCTGCACCAGAAAAGGTGTTTCCTGCCGGGGATTCAGAAAATCCAGATCCGTCAGTTTTTCCGCTATGGAAAAAATCTGTTTTCCGGCCAAAGCCAGAAAAACACCCGCATCTGCGGTATCGGTATATGCTTTTTCCGCAGGTTTCTGCGGCTCTCCGTCCATATGCCATACAGATGCCTGCGCAGCGTTCATGCGGTTGATGAGGGTTCCTCTGCAGTAAATACAGCTGTTGGGTTTTTCCGGCACTTTGTTTCCGAAAACGGACAGACTGGCCATATTTCCGTCCTGCACATCCCAGCGGGGGCGGTGGCTCATATCCGCCAGCCAGGGCCCCTCACCTTCCTTTTCATATTCCAGAACAATATTCCAATGCTCCCGTTCTTCTGTCCGGATGGCTTCGGCAGCAAATGAAACCGGGGATTGGCGTTGAATTTTCAGCATATTATCTCCTTAGAGATGATTTATAACTTTCAGCCCCAAGGGGCGCATTGATAAAGCCCGGGGGAAAACCCTGGGATCTGAACGAAAAAAACTATAGTTGCAGGTGGGCACATGTTTTTCCGTTCCCACCCGAAACCGGTGGGCAGGGCTGCGCTTTTGCCCACCCTGTAACTGCTGAAAGGGCATATTATAAAGATGATACCGGAATGTCATTTATTATGAAATTCGCCCTTTCAGGGCTTTTTTACATTTTCATCCGTTTCCCTTCGGGATCATAAAAAGGCATGGGAACCACCCGTGCATATTTCATATATTCCCCGCTGTCCGGCATAGCTTCTCCGGCAAAACCGTCATTTGTATAAATACCCAGACGCGTGTTTTCTGCGGCCAGTTCATCTTCCACCAGGGCCATGCCGATGGTCACTTTCAGACTGTAACTGTACCGGCATGTGCAGACATATCCCCGGATGCGATCATCTGCAATGGGCGCCCCGTCTTTGGGAACCCCGTCCGCGGGATTTTCTGTTTTAAAACCCACCAGTTTTAAACGTCCTTTCTGTTTTTCCGTGTGGGCAAGCGCGGATGCCCCCACGGTTTTGGCTTCGGGTTTGCCGCGGTGCCAGAGGAATCCCAGACCGATGTCATGAAGGGTGGTGCGCTGTTCCGATTCCGAACCCAAAATCACATGACCTTTTTCCATGCGCATGGTACTTTGGGCTTCCAGACCGAAATTCTGTATGCCGAATTCTTTTCCGGCCTCCTCCAGAATCTGCCACAGGGAAGGCATAAAGGAGGAGGGAACATGGAATTCATAGGAAAGTTCCCCCACAAATCCCAGGCGCATGGCCCGGACAGGGATTACATTCTGTACCGAAAATTCCCGGTACGCGGAAAAGGGAAAGGCCCCATGGGAAACATCGGCATCCGTGATTTTTTCCAGCACCCTGCGGGCACTGGGCCCGGCCAGATTGATAACGCCGTAGGCATCGGTGAGATTGACAATGTGATAGTCCCACTTTTCATAACGGCTGTGAAAACGGAACCATTCGGCCGTCATTCCGGCCCGGCCCGTGGAGGTGGTCAGGTAATAATCGTTTTCCCCGCATTTTGTCACCACACCGTCATCAATAACGCACCCGTCCTCATTGCACATAGCCGAATATTTCATGCGGCCTTCGCTGACACGGGACATATCGCTGACATAGACCCTTTGCAGGGCTTTGAGGGCATCCTGGCCGAAAATGCGGAATTTCCCCAAAGTGGATGCATCCAGCATCCCCACATTATTGCGCACATTTTCAATTTCCCGCCGGGCTGTGGCATCATCGGATTTATTTTTGGGGGACTGGTTTTGGGAAAAACGCCGGGCGCGGTTCCAGACACCGACGCGTTCCATTCTGCCGCCGGATGCCGCCTGGAAATCATGGACAGGGGTGCGTTTGCTCATGTCATGACTGCTTCCGGCATAGGTCGCAAGATAGGGAGGTGTCAGGGGGGAACGGGTGGTGGTCGGTCTGGGGGAACTGTCCGGAGATGCCTGACTCAGGGCCACATAGAGGGGGAGGTTATGACCGGGAATGCCCCCCTGTCCCGGGCCGGTTCCCGCGGAAGTAAAGCGTTTGATGAGTTCCGGCACATCAAAGCCCTCTGCCATGGCCTGGTCAGTATTTTTCAGGGTGCAGTCCTCATCAAAACAGATAAAGGTTTTTTTGCCGCTCACGGGCCCGCAGACAAACTTGCTGCCGCGCAGCGGACCGGGCAGTGCGGCCATTTCTTCAGATATTTCCCGGACAGCATTCTGCACACTCACACCGCAGTCTGCCGCGGCCCAAAGTCCCGCCAGTGTTCCGGAGCTTTCAATGGCGGGGGGATATTCATATCCCAGAAGATGCCCGGCGGCATGGATGTTTTCCGGCATATCCTCCGGCAGAAAAAAACCGCTGTGACTGTCATATTTCAGCCCGGCCCCGGCCAGGGTCAGAGGCCCGGTCAGGGGACTCAGGCCCGCAGCGGCTGCCAGAATATCACAGGCAAAATTTTTCTGATGTTTTCCGTTCAGGGTGGAAAGGCAGACTTTTTTAAGATTTTTCCCCCCTTCCGCACAGAGGGCCGCCCAGCCCCGGTAAAAAGGAATCTGCCGTTTTTCCAGTTCCGCCAGCAGAAGCGGATCCTGTCCGTCTTCCCGCACATCGGCCACACAGGGAATTTCCATACCCAGATCCGAAAGATCTATGGCCGCCTCAATTCCCGCATCATGACCGATACTGAAAACCGCTGTTTTTCCGGGCAGCAGTCCCCATGTACGGGCCAGACGGTGCGCGCATCCCGGCTGCATGACACCGGGTTTTTCATTGTTTTCAAACAAAAGAGGACGTTCTGTGCAGCCGGTGGCAGCAACCATACTTTCTGTGCGGATTTCCACATATCTTTGTGTAAAATGATCCGCCTCCCCTCCCTGCTGAAAGGCCGTCAGCACATGACCGCCGTAAACACCTGTAAGGAAAGTATGGGCAAATACCCGGATACAGGGATGCGCTTCCACCTGTTCCGCCAGTTCCCGCGCCCTTTGGCAGAGGGGCATATTTCTATCTCCGGAAACAGAATGGTACTGCGTGCAGCGGTAATCATAGGAACCGCCCAGGCGGGGACGTGCCTCCAGAAGAATCACCCGCAGCCCCTGTTCTGCCGCTGCCAGGGCAGCGCACATACCGGCCGGACCGCCGCCGACAACACAGACATCGGCACGGGGATAAATTTCATCATATGCACCCGGCATGTCAAAATCCGGCGACATTTTACCCAGTCCCGCGGCCTTCCGGATTCTTTTGATGACCAAAGGCCATACAGATGCCGGTTTGTGAAAGATTTTATAATAAAAACCAGCGGGCATGGCCCGGCTCATCTTATCCATGAAAGCCATGAAATCCCGGTCGGCACTTCCCAGCACATTCTGGGCTTTTACATTCATTCCCTCCCTTGCCGGGGTATTTTCGCAGCGCACATTGGGAATGCCGTCCACTTCCATCAGGGTATTGCTGCATTCACCGTCCAGACTGTACAATCCCCTGGGGCGGTGGTATTTCAGGCTGCGGGCAAACACACGGATACCGTTGGCGTAAAGCAGTGTTGCAATGGTATCGCCCTGTACGCCTTCATAGGATTTTCCCTTATAGCGAAGGCTTATTTTTTTTTCCGGGTCAATTTGCAGTGTGGGCAGATTTTTCAGCCGATTCATTTATTTCACCTCAATATTCTTCACCGTATCCCGTTTTATACAAAACCATGTTCCGCATCCGTCTTTGTGGCACCACCATTCCTTCTGCACACCGGCTCTGCACTCATTCATATGCACATAATCACACCAGGCTGCGGGATCCGCCAGGACAGATTCTTCGGGTTTCGCGCCCTTATCTTCCCCGCCGAAACGGAATTCATAACCCTTTCTCTTTCCGCAGACAGGACAGGTAATACTGACTGACATAATCACTCCTTTTTCAGTGAACGGTGAACAGTTCACTGCCAACAGTTCACTGCCAACAGTTCACTGATAACTGCCAACTCAATGTCATTGACGTAAGACTCCCCTCCCACCGGGGAGGGGAATATTCTGTTTACGTCAATGACATTGACTGCCAACTGTTAATTATCCGGACTGTAGTTTACCAGCGCGGCGGTTTCTCCCATAAGTCTGTGGTTTTCAAACCTGCGCAGGGTAAAAGGTTTCAGAATCTCCGGGCATTCCCCTTTTGCCATAAATTCGGCCATGTATTTTCCGGTGACCGTGGAGGATTTGAAACCGAAATATCCCCATCCGCAGTCTGTGTAATATCCTTCCACGGGATCATTTCCATCCATAATGGGGGCCATATCCGGTGTCATATCGGCCAGACCTGCCCAGCAGCGCATGAATTTCACTCCCCGGAGACAGGGGAGAAAATCCCCCAGAGCCTCGGCCTGGTGTTTGATATAGTATGCGGAATTCTGATTGGTATAATTGGGCCAGGGATCCATATGCGCGCCGGTGGCGATTTCCCCTTTTAAAGTCTGGTTCGCATAACAGTGATACATGCCCGAAGAAACCACATGATCCAGCAGGGGTTTTAAGGGCTGCGTCACCATTGCCTGAATGGTCAGTACACTGATGGGAAGTTTGATTCCCAGCATATGCCCGGATATGGCCGCGGAATAGGCTCCGGCCGCATTAAGTACACGGGGAGTATTTATTTTTCCTTTATCGGTATCCACGGAAACAATTTTGCCTTTTTCCGTACAGATGGCCCTGACTTCGGTTCCCTGGTGGATATGCACCCCGTGCTTTGCCGCGCCTTTTGCCAGGCCCCAGACCACTGCATCATGGCGTACAATTCCCCCGGCCGGATGAAACATCCCCCCGTAAACAGGATAGCGGGGGCGGTCGGAAATATCCAGGGCAGGAATCAGTTCTTTGCATTCTTTCCGATCCACCAGACGGATATCAATCCCCTGGAAACGTGCAGAAGAGACCTGCAGGCGCATGGCTTTCATGGCCGCCTCGCTGTGGGCCAGGTTCAGGTTGCCACAGTTATAAAACATGAGGTTGAAATCCAGCTCTTTGGTAAGAACCGGCCAGAGTTCCAGCGCCTCTTTGTACAAAGGCAGATTTTCCTGTGTCCGCTGATTGGCCCGGACGATGGCCGTATTGCGCCCGGCTCCCCCGTAACCGATGTAGCGTTTTTCAATGACTGCAATGCTGTTCATGCCGTGCCGGGTGGCCAGAAAGTAGGCCGTTGCCAGTCCGTGCAGTCCGCCGCCGATAATCACCGCATCATAATCGGATCGGAAAGGCGGTTTTTCTCCCCACAATCGTTTTTTCCTGCCGAACATGAATTCTCCTGTATTTTGTTTTGTCATCTTTCATGATGAAAACTTGTCATTGCCGGAATAATTCTTACATAATGAAATAAAACATGTCAATAAGAAAATAAATATTTCATTGCCGGGAATCCGGTATTATCCGATTTTTCTATCTGATATTATTGCGTATATAATAATCATTCCCCTCTGATTTCGCGCTTGATAAATGAAATGGAAACTGATAATAGAAATGAAACAGATATTACATATTCAGGGGCAGAAGGTCTGTGTTTTAATTTTAACCTATTGTTATTTAAATATTCATAATTGAAAAACAAAGACAGTTGCGGTTTTTTGGGAATGAATTATTTTATTTCATTTGCAGGAAAGGCATTCATGATGAATTCCAATGAACATTCTTTGATGAAAAAACTGGCAGATCCGGAGATGCAACTGACTCCCAAAGGGCGTATTCTGGGAGATTATATCCTGCAGCATCCCCGCAAGGCTGTTTTTATGACCACCAAAGAACTGGCAACAACCTGCAGAGTCAGCGAAGCCACTGTGGTCCGCTTTGTCATGCAGATCGGGTTTGGGAGTTACGGCAAATTTCAGCAGACCCTGCGGGATCTGGTGGATACGGATATGCCGCTTTCAGAACGCATGGATATTACTTTTTCCGATGAAGAGGAAAATAACCGCTTTCAGAAGGAAATATATAAAGATATTGAAAATCTGAAATATCTCTGTGAGTCGGTTGATGCGGAAACCGTGGAAAAAATTACGGACAGGCTGTTTGAAAGTGGCCATATTTATATTGTCGGTTCCCGTCTTTCTTATCCCCTGGCCCATTATATGGGATGGGCGCTGACCAAAATCCGGCAGAATGTCCACACCCTCAACGGCAGTGATTCCACCAGTTTTGACCATCTGACCATTGCCGCACCGGACAGTCTGGTGCTGATATTTACCGTATCCCGCTATCCCAACGAACTGCTGCGCCTGGCAAAGCATGTGCGCAGAATCGGGCATCAGCTCATTGCCGTATCCGATAATGTGCTGGCCCCCTTAAACAGTTTTGCCCATATCAGTCTTGCTGCCCCTTCCCGCTTTATTCCCCTTTTCGCCAGTCCCATCAGCATGATGAGCATTGTGAATTACCTGCTTATGGAACTGGCCGGGAAATACGGGGAAGATTTGAAAAAACACCAGGAAAAACTGGAACGGACCTACCGGGAGAATGATATTCTTTTTAATCTGGATAGTTTCTGATGTGAATCCGGGTTCTGGGGGCTGGGTTCTGGGGGCTGGGTTCTGGGTTCTGGGTTCTGGGTTCTGGG
>JAABRU010000176.1 GCA_011390755.1 Desulfobacteraceae bacterium
TAACGCATTTTTCCGGGGCTCCGCCCCGTACACAGTATGAGGCGGAGCCTCACCTCCGGCGTTACGGGGCGGAGCCCCGTAACGAGCCCGGGAAAGACTTTCATGTTTCGTTGTGATTGCATATCATGGCCGTTTATATGAAACTCCCCGGGCATTTTTTCTCCCCCCTCCGGAAAAGAAGGGGGGATTTTTTGTTTTATCCTTTGGAACCCAGGCGCAGGCCGCCGTGGATAAAATACACATCCCCGGCCATTGCTTCGTTTTTATAAATATCACCGACAAGGGCCGCCACTTCTTCCGGTTCCACCAGTCTGCCGATGGGAATATCGGATATAATTCTGTCCAGGGCCTTCTGGTTCATATTTTTCACCATATCGGTTCCCACATATCCGGGGGCAACAGCTGCGCAGCGGATTTTATCCGCCAGGCCGCGGCGGAAAAATTCTGCGGTAAGCACCTTGGGGATGACCGACATGGCGGCTTTGGTGGAGGAATAACTGATCTGACCGGCTGTTCCCAGGGAGCCTGTGGAGGAAACCAGGCAGATCAGCCCCCTGCAGTTATTGTTAATCATGCGCTCCGCGCATTCCCGTATGGTGAGAAAAACACCTGTGAGATTGATGTCAATGACCATCTGAAAATCCCCCAGGGACATTTTTTTGGTCACTTTGCCGCTTTCCCGGTCCGGAGAAACCATCATGCCGTCCCGGATAATACCGGCAAAGGGGGCCACAAGGTTGATCTGTCCGAATGTTTCAATGGCCGCGTCCGCCAGTCTGGCACAGTCTTCCTCTTTGGTCACATTGCAGGGAACACTCAGTACTTCGCCCCCCATTTCTTTGAGTTCTGCTTCGGCCCGGGTCAGCAGTTTTTCAGAAATGTCGGCAATCACGACCTTACCGCCGTTTTGTACCCAGTATTTTGCAATGGCAAGACCGATCCCCCCGCCGCCGCCGGTAATAACTCCTACGGAACCTTTAATTTCCAGCATTTTTCTTTCCTTTCTGTAATTTATGTTGCTTGTTCCGGGTGCGCCATGCTCAGGGAGCAGTCGGAAACGCACTGACGCACCCCCCTCTCCATTACCACATTGACACACAGTTGCAGGTCAGTGTTATTGACGTAAGACTCCCCTCCCCTGACCCCAATGCTGTTGACTTAAGAAAAAAATCCCCCTCCCCCTGTGGGAGGGGAATATTTTGGCATTCCTTTGGCACATTTTTTTCAGGAAATCATCTTAAGATCAAGTAAAAAATCTGACAGCCGGCTATAAATTTCCTGAAAAAATATGAATACTCAGAAAATATCCTCTATCAGATCATGCAGGGTTTCCTGCAGACGGCTGTCGTCTGTCAAAGGCAGACATATGGCCGAGCGGCAGGCTTCCCGTACCGGCACATTGCGCTGTATCAGGCGGGCCGCATAAATCAGCAGACGGGTACTGGCACCTTCGGTGAGACCGTGTTCCCGGATATTGCGGATTTTTCCGGCCAAAGTGACCAGCTGCCGGGCCCGGGCTTTGTCTATGCCGCCTTCACTGGCAACAATTTCTGTTTCCTGTTCCGCGTCCGGATAATCAAATTCCAGGGAAACAAAACGCTGCCGGGTACTCTGTTTCAGATCTTTGAGTACGGACTGGTATCCGGGATTATAGGAAATGACCATCAGGAAATCCGGATGGGCCGGGATAATTTCCCCCGTTTTATCAATGGCCAGTGACCGCCGGTTATCCGTAAGGGGATGAATCACCACGGTTGTATCTTTGCGGGCCTCCACCACTTCATCCAGATAACAGATGGCCCCCGTGCGCACGGCCCGGGTCAGGGGGCCGTCTTTCCACACGGTTTCATCCTGCAGGAGCAGATAACGGCCGATAAGATCGGAGGCAAAGAGATCCTCATGGCAGGCCACGGTGATGAGGGGACGTTTCAGATGCCAGGCCATATATTCCACAAAGCGGGTTTTCCCGCATCCGGTAGGGCCTTTGAGCATCACCGGCAGCCGCGCGGCATACGCGGCGGCAAAGAGTTCCCGTTCATTTCCGCTCACCAGATAATAGGGTTCTTCCGGAATCATATAATTCCCGGTTTCCGCTGTTTCCTTTTTCCTGTCTGCTGTATTGTCTGACATTTTCCGCTTAATTTCCTCAGTCTTTCATCAGTTGCCGCAGCACATAGGGCAGAATGCCGCCGTTGGCCACATATTCGGCCTCCACATCCGTATTTAAACGGCAGATGGCTTCAAAATCCGCTGCTGTACCGTCCGGTTTCACCGCTTTGACCGGCATTGCCTTTCCGGGTTTCATATCCGCAATACCGCTGATGCTGTATATTTCGGAACCGTCCAGCCCCAGACTCTGCCGGTTTTCCCCCTTTTTGAAAATCAGGGGCAGCACCCCCATGCCCACCAGATTGCTGCGGTGAATGCGCTCGAAAGATTCTGCAATCACGGCTTTCACTCCCAGCAGTATGGTCCCCTTGGCGGCCCAGTCCCTGGATGAACCGGTGCCGTATTCTTTGCCCCCCAGCACAATGAGCGGCGTATTACCGCTTTTGTATTTCATGGCCGCGTCATAGATATACATTTCCCCGTTTTCCGGAAATTTCCGGGTAAAACTCCCTTCCTTTGGGCTGACCAGCTGATTTTTAATGCGGATATTTCCGAATGTTCCCCGCATCATCACTTCATGGTTGCCGCGGCGGGAACCGTAGGAATTGAAATCTTTTACTTCTGTACCCTTTTCCCGAAGATACTGCCCGGCCGGATATTCCGCGGGAATGGCCCCGGCCGGGGAAATATGGTCGGTGGTAACGGAATCGCCCATCAGCAGCAGGGGGCGGGCATCGGAAATGTCGGCGATTTGTTCCGGCTCCGCTTTGAAATTTTCAAAATAGGGCGGATGTTTAATATAGGTGGAAGAGGGATTCCAGGCAAAAGTGGTGCTTTCTGTTACTTCCAGATTTTTCCAGAAAGTATCCCCGTCAAAGATTTTGGCATATTCATCCCGGTAGTACTCTGTTTTCACATGCTTTTGCACCATTGCCTCAATTTCTTCGTTTTCGGGCCAGATGTCTTCCAGATAAACGGGTTCCCCGTTGGGATTGAGTCCCAGGGGTTTTTTCACCAGGTTAATGTCAATTCTTCCGGCAAGGGCAAAGGCCACCACCAGCATGGGAGAAGCCAGATAATTGCCTTTGATCATCTGGTGAATACGGGCTTCAAAGTTGCGGTTGCCCGAGAGTACCGAGGTAACGGTCAAATCTTTTTCTTTGATGATTTTTTCGATTTCCGGATGCAAAGGCCCGCTGTTGCCGATACAGGTGGTGCAGCCGAATCCGGCCAGGTGAAATCCCAGGGCCTCCAGCCAGGGGATCAGCCCCGCATCTTCCAGATAATCCATCACCACGCGGGAACCGGGAACCAGGGAGGTTTTTACATGGGGCGGCACTTTCAGTCCTTTTTTTACGGCATTTTTTGCCAGCAGGCCCGCGCCCATGAGTACGAAAGGATTGGAGGTATTGGTGCAGGAGGTAATAGCCGCAATGACAATGCTGCCGTCCCCGATGCTCACATCTTTGTCATTGATGCGGATATGAAAGCGCCGCCTTTCGCCCGGTTCGCAGTATTCCTCACGGCCTGTGCGGGAACCGGATTCATCCAGAAATGTGGATATATCACCGATGTCCGCATCCCTCTCATGCTCACATCCCATCAGGGCATCAAAACTGTTTTCAGTTTCATTGAGCACAATATGGTCCTGGGGGCGGGAGGGGCCTGCAATGGCCGGCTGTATTCCGGAAAGATCCATTTCCACAATATCGCTGTATTCCGGTTCTTCTGTACCGGTATAAAACAGCCCCATGGCTTTGGCGCAGTTTTCCACAATTTCGGCCTGTTCTGCCCGGTTGGTCAGTTTGAGGTATTCCACAGTTTTTTCATCTACGGGAAAATACCCCATTGTCGCGCCGTACTCCGGGGACATATTGGCGATGGTGGCCCGGTCCGTGGCACTCAGTTCTTTCATGCCCGGGCCGTAGAATTCCACAAATTTTTCCACCACCTGCTTTTCCCGCAGTTTCTGCGTAACACGGAGCACCAGGTCTGTGGCCGTAACACCGGGACGCAGTTTACCGGTCATTTTTACCCCTACCACTTCGGGGATGGACATAAAATAGGGCTGCCCCAGCATCACGGCCTCGGCCTCAATCCCGCCGACCCCCCAGCCCATAACCCCCAGCCCGTTGATCATGGTGGTATGGGAATCGGTTCCCACCAGGCTGTCGGGCCAGGCAAACAACTGCCCGTCCTGCTCACTGGTGATAATCACCCGGCCCAGATATTCCAGGTTTACCTGGTGGCAGATACCGGAGTTGGGGGGAACGACTTTGAAATTGTCAAAACTTTTCTGTGCCCATTTCAGCAGTTCATAGCGCTCTTTGTTGCGTTCATATTCCAGGGCCACGTTTTTGCGGATGGCATCGTCCGTGCCGAAATAATCCACCTGCACGGAATGGTCTGTCACCAGTTCCACGGGAATCAGGGGATTGATTTTCCGGGGATCCCCCCCCAGTTTTTTTACGGCATCCCGCATGGCCGCCAGATCCACCACGGCCGGAACCCCGGTAAAATCCTGCATCAGCACCCGTGCCGGATGATAGGGGATTTCCACAGAACTGCCGTATTTACCGGCCCATTTGGCAATATGCAGCAAATCTTCTTCCCGCACCACATATCCGTCCAGTTTCCGCAGCAGGTTTTCCACCAGAATGCGGATGGAAAAAGGAAGCCGGGAAATATCGGCCAGGCCCTTTTCCGCTAATATCTGAATATCATAATAACTGTATTCCCGGTGGCCGGCACTGATCCGGCGGACAAACGCCTCTCTTTCCATGCTTTTCCTCCTTGGACTTTCGGATATTCATTATATTTTCCGTTTGCGTTTCCGCAAAACCGGCTAATGGGGCAAATTCCCTGATTTTTCTGCAGGGGGCCTATTGCATAGACCCCCGGACACTCCGCTGACGGGTCTGTGCAATACGCCCTTACAGTGAGAAATCTCATTCATCAGGGGATTTGATTCACTACCCAAAGCTGCGGAAACATCATCAGGGTAAGTAACAGGGTTTAACAGCTTTTCAGGCTGCAGAAAATAAATTTCAAAAGGCCGCCGGAAGGAGATAAAACACCGCGGTATACCTCCGGGCGGCAGCACAGTGAAATTATTTTTCTGTAAGGTCTGTAAAAAAATACCACATACTGTATGTTTATGTAAACACAGACTTTCAGAAAATGATTATTTTGCCGGGATAATTTTTCATTCGTTCCTGCAGTGCCGATTCAGGATTAATTGTAAAAGGGAGAGGGCAGTTCGGGATACACCCGGAACACATGCCGGAAAACATCGTCTGTTTTGGCAGACACTTCTTCCTCACTGTAGTTCTTTTCCGGCAGACCGCTTTGTCCGTCGTAGAGAAAATCATGGATAGCGATTTTCACTGCATCTCTGGCCGATTCTTTTTCCCGCCACAGATGAATTTTCAGTTTTTCTTCTTTCAGTTTTTTCAGAAGATTTACGGCCACTTTTTTGATACGGGCATATTCCGCGGGGGAGAGATTTTCTTTTTTCAGCAGATCGACCAGGGCCAGACTTTCTTCATCCAGACCTTCCCGCACGGCCCTGTTTTCTTCGGCATCCAGATCCCGGAAAAATTTCAGCAGATCTTCAAATGTCTTTTCAATGACGGCCCGGTCTTTTTCCCTGTTGTATTCCCTGACAATCCGGTCATAGTGTTTCTGGAAATCCGCGCGCAGGGGATTCTGCGAGAGCAGGCGACGGACTCTTTTTTCAATGATCTGCCGCAGGTTCTGTACGGTGGTTTTGGGGGCCGGACTTCTTTGAAATTCTGCCCGCAGGCGGTCAAAATCTATATCTGCGATATTGAAGATATGATTTCCTTCTGCCAGTTCTTCACTGCGGATATCAACGGCCCTGTCCACAATACCGTGCAGTTGACGGATGATATCGCTGATATCGGCCTGATCCCGGTCTTCCATGAGTTTGCGGTACACAATGCTGAGAGCCTCGTATTCCCGGCGAAAGCTGTTCACTTTGGGAATATTGATGCAGGCCCGGAATTTTTTAAATACTTCCCGGCACATGACTTCAAACCGCTTGCGGCTTTCATCATTTTCATTGGCGGCTTCCTTGGCAGCCAGGATGGCCGCATTTCTCTCAAATCCGCTTTTTTCCATGATGTCCGTCAGGGAGGCATTCCGCTCTTCCAGAAAAGAACACACAAAGGCAAGTGCCTCTTCCAGATCTTTGAGCAGTTCTTCTTCGGGCCGGGCCGGATCGGTACCGGGTTTTCCGCCTCCGTGTCCGCCGAAAGTTGCCAGGGCTTTGCGCAGATTTTTGAGTATGCCGCAGTAATCCACAATCAGTCCGTTGTTCTTGCCTTCATGAACCCGGTTAGCCCGTGCAATGGCCTGCATAAGGGTATGGGCTTTCAGGGGTTTGTCCAAATACAGGGTGGAAAGGCAGGGCACATCAAAACCCGTCAGCCACATGGCGCAGACAATGGCAATGCGGAAAGGATGTTTTTCTTCTTTGAAAGCCGAATCCGCATCTGTTTTCTGCAGGTGCTGAAATGCCGGGTTTCCGCGCAGGGATTCGGGAATATGGAAACCTTCTTTGAGCAGGCGGCGATGGGGCAGAATATCCAGTCCCCATTTTGTAAATTTTTCCACTTCTCCCTGTTCTTCGCTGACCACAACGGCCATCTGCGTTTCCTTCATCCACATGATCTGACGGACTTTCCATATTTCTTCCTGTTCATCGCATATGGCGGATATTCGTTTTTCCAGTTCTGCAATTCTCTCCTGCCAGTACTGCTGAATGATATTGAACATCCGCACACAGGTCAGTTTGTCAATACAGACCAGCATGGCTTTTCCGCTTTCCCATGCTGTGGAGTAATGATGCACAAAATCCCGGGCAATCTGTTCCAGTCGTTTCTGCGCGGTAATGATATGATAGTCCCGTTTCAGTTCTTTTTCCATGCGCTGCTGCACATCCGGATCGGAGGTATCATTTTCTGCTTTTTCCAGTACTTCGGCCATGCGTTCATTGATATCCTGTACGGACAGGCCGAGTTTTTCTCCCCGCGCATCATAATACAGGGGAACCGTGGCTTTGTCATCCACGGCCCGCTGAAAATCATAGGTGGAGACATAATCACCGAATACCCGCTGGGTGATTTCATCCTCTTTGAAAAGCGGTGTGCCGGTAAAGCCGATGAAAGAGGCGCGGGGCAGGGCATTGCGCATGTTCAGGGCCAGAATGCCGTACTGGGTGCGATGGGCCTCGTCGGTAATGACAATGATGTCATCCCGCGGGGAATAGGCTTCTTCTGTGCTCTGGTTGAATTTCTGGATCAGGGTAAAAACAAAGGCCCGGTGCTGACCCAGAAGTTTTTTCAGATGCTGGCCGTCCGATGCCCGGCAGGGGTTTTTATCATTATCTGCCAAAGCGCATCCGGCAAAGGTTTTGTAAATCTGTGTATCCAGGTCTTCCCGGTCGGTACAGATCAGAAAGGTAAAATTGGCCCCCAGTTTCCGGTGTACTTTGCGGGTGAAAAAGACCATGGAATAACTTTTGCCCGATCCCTGGGTATGCCAGAAAACCCCCAGTTTTCCCAATCGCTTCTCCCGGTTTTTTACAGATGCCAGGGCACGGTTTACGCCGAGAAACTGGTGGTTCCGCGCCAGTATTTTGGCGGTTCTGCCGGATGAATCGTCAAAAACAATAAAATTTTCAAACAGATCCATGAAATTGTTTTTTTCACATACGCCTTTGAGCAGGGTTTCCATATCCACCACACCGGGGTCTTCTTCTGCCAGACGTTTCCATTCATGGAAATGTCCGTATTTACTTGATATGGTTCCGATTTTGGCTTCTATGCCGTTTCCCAGGAGAACAAAGGCGTTGTGGTGAAAAAGATGCGGAACCACATGATCGTCAATATAATCTTTGAAATTGCCGTCATAGGCTGTGCGGAGATTTTTATATACATTTTTGCATTCCGTGAAAAGAAGGGGGATTCCGTTGACAAAGCCCACAATATCGGCCCGTCTGCGGTAGAGATCGCCCCGTACCCATAATTCCCGCACACAGAGAAAATGATTGTTTTCCGCGTTATCAAAATCAAAAACCCGCAGGCGTTCTTTTTTCAGTTCCCCTCTGTCCGTATGAAAAGCCACCTGCACGCCTTCTTTGAACAGCAGGTATTTTTCCCGGTTGGTGGCAAGGGTGGTACGGCCCGCGCTGATTTCCGTGATTTTCCACAGGGCTTCCCGGTATGCGTCATCCGGAAGTCCGGGGTTGAATTCCATGAGTTTGAGAAAAAGATAGCGTTGGAGAACGACTTCCCGGTCATTTTTGCGTCCGATTGTGCCTTCCGGGCCGAAGGTTTCGCTGTTGTAGGCATAGAGCGATTCCCATCCAAGCTGCTCCAGATAGTCGGCGGTGGTTTTCTGTACCAGAAAATCCTCTGTGAAGTCGGAAATCATTTATTCTTCCATAATTTTTTTATTATTACCCAAAACTCTGTTTCGCTAAATCCGAATTCGTTTCACCATTTTCTATTGTTACATTTCTTCCACCGGAATTTCCATTATTTTTCCATCACGTTCCACAACAATGCCATGTCCGAAACGGCGGGCTTTTTCTCTTGCTTTCAGTGCTGCCCGAATCATGGCTTTTTCTGCATTTCGGAAATCCGGATCATCCAGTTTTTTTACATTTTCAGCAACATGGATTTTCATTTCACACCTCCTTCTTCCAGCAGGATCAGTCGGCCTGTTGAATTATCATAAACAGACCATTCATTGACTATGGGACGGTACAAATTCTGATAATTCTCCCATCCCTGGTAAAACCGCCTGATAACAATTTCATCGGGCACAAAATGACCACCTTCACGAACCCGTTGTGAGACACGGGCAATTGCCAGTTCCGGTGAATTCAGGCGAAGGAAGAAAATTTTCACCATATATCCGGATTTCTGCCATTGGGGAATGAGGCGGGCATACCGTTTGGCACTTAAGGTTGTTTCAAAGGAAAAACTGACTTTTTTTTCAATATATTCTTCCATCTGGCGGATCATTAGACGCCCGGCTTTTATTGCCAGTTTTTCAGGTTGAAAAGGACTGAGGCCGGCAGCTATCATGTCAGCATTGATAAATCTGGGACATCCGGCTTCTTTGGGCAGAAATTCTTCTGCAAAAGTGGTTTTTCCGGCACCATTAGGTCCGGCGATAATGAGGATACGTTGTGGTGTATCAGACATTTCTTCGTTCCTGCTTCTTAATTTCTGAATTATGCGGCTTTAATTCATAAGCAATTGTATCAGCGCTTACATCCTGTTCATTCGGCCATATGATTCCGCAAAAAAACGGTTTTACCTGTTTAAAATAATTTATGTCTTTTAACTGTGTAAATACACCTTTATCCAGATAAGGTTTTACATCAAATATTCCGGAACGTCCGTCTGTCAGTTCTACAGATAAGGTATAATCGTTATTTGCAAAAACTTTTTTTACTTTTAACAAGATTCACCTCAGCGGTTCAATTTTGAAGGGTTGCTGACCTTCCACTGCCAGTTTCCAATCAGCCATCAAATCTTCCTGATGGATTTCAACCCATGCTTTTATCAATTTCATTTTCTTATTCGGCATTTCACCTTTTAAAATATCGCCTTCCGGTATAGAAATCACTGCATCATACTCAGAATAATTCGCATGAATATGGGGTGTTTTATGCTCTTTATTATCAAAATAATACATATAAATAATGATTCCATAAAACATTCAGTAGATCGAAAAGTTTCCCCCCGGATACGGTTTTACGGCTGTCCCGGAGTGCAAAAATTGTATTTTTGCACCGCCGCATCTCCCGGTTGCCCATGCAAAAATACAATTTTTGCACTCCTCCGGAAACTTTTCGATTTACTGACATTGAAATGGTAGGCATATGAGTGTCTCCTTATTGCTTTCAGACTTCACCCCTTCAAACTTTCACATCTCCGTTCATAAGACGGGGGAGGAGAAGGTCGCGGGCTTTTGCCAATTCTTCATTATACTTATTTAATATTTTAATTTGATTATGAAATGGCGATATTGATTCTTCAAAAAGAATGCGCAGTCTGTTTTCAGGGAATAAAATTTCCCTGCTATGAGCCAAATCACGGTTTAAACCCGGAACCGCAACATCCGTATTGATAAACTGCGTTTGTTTTAAGGCATAATACAGGAAGAAGCTGCTTGCAGATGATTCGATAAAATAAACAGTATCAATTGGATAAAAATCTTCATCCGACCAGAAAACACTTCCGACATTTCCTTTACGGCCTACGATAATTCCCGGCCCTTTGACTAATGATTTTTGGTGTGAACCCACAATTCCGCTGGAACCGAAAACAGGAAACGGCCCAGGAATCCGATTGTCGGCTTTGAGTGATTTGCCGTAATTCAGTTTTCCGATTTTTCCAAGAGCTTTCTTCTCCCACCCCTCCGGCACCCCATCCACAATCTTTGCACGTTGATGTCCGGGAAAACGGAGATGGACAAACCATTCTTTATAAAGCAGCCGTGCAGCCTGCTCCAGCAGAGCAATCCGCCGTCGGTTGTTTTCGATGAGATCGTCGTAGTTTTTTAAATGTTTGACAATTTTTGCTTGATATTTTAAAGGGGGAATACTAATTAAAATTTTCTTTAAATTGTTGCCAGTTATCCCTTTTACATTTGTTCCGGTGATAATAGATCGAATATTTCCTTTACCTTGATGAGATTGGAACCAATAATAATAAAATCTTGGATTTGCAATATTTTTATTAATTCTTACTCGGATGATAGAAGATTCAAAAGTTGTAGGTTCTGATAAATTTTCAACTAATATACATTTACCGGCTCCGGATTCCACAAGAGATCTGCGACCAAACAGTAAGTCACCATCTTTTAAACCAAATCTCTCCATTTCTGAGTTACTCATATTCAATCGTTTCATCTCTTGATTAGAAATTATACCGTTTGAAAAAAGTTCACCCATATTTATGATTTTTACACCAACCCCGTGATGCTCCTTTGATTTATAAACCCCGTTTCTTGAGGGTTCGGTATAGATAGAACCGAAAGGAACTAATTCCCAATTCATATTAATATTCTCTCAATTCGAAAAAAGTAATCATTTCCGTATGCTGTTCAAACTTCCAACTTTTCAAAATTCCTTTTTATCTTTTCCGCCAGTTCCACAGCTTCCGCGTTCAGTCCTTCCAGTTCCAGATGAATCTCCCGCATGGCCTCTGCGAAATCAAAATCCTCGTCTTCTTCTTCAGGTGCAATCCCCACATATCTTCCGGGGGTCAGGCTCCAGTCATTGGCTTTGATTTCATCCCGGTCCACCAGTTTTACCAGTCCTTCCACATCCCGAAGCACAGCATCGGGAAATCTTTCGGTGAGCCAGCGGGCCTGTCTGTAAAAATAACGCGGTTTTTTCAACTGCTCAAGAGCCTGCTTCCGGGCTTCATCCATTGCCTTTCGCGCCCGCATGATCTCCCGTTTCTGCCATTTTTCACTTTCCCCGGCCTTGAGTTCTTCTTCACAGAGTTCTGTCATACTACAGGCTTCTTTATAAATCCGGTCGGCTTCTTTGGCAATATTGCGGCTTTCCTCGCAAAGATCCGCAAGAATATCTTCCATAAAACTTTTTTCAAAGGCAATACCGGACTCCCCCAGACTTTCATTCCGGGCCTTCTGCGCGGAACCGGTCATCAGTTCAAATCCGCTGAAATCCGCCGAAGTGCTCAGAAATTCCCCGATCATCTCATCATGGGGGCCGCCTTCCCCGATTTCTTCAATAAAAGGCAGCAGCAGGGATTTGAATTCCTCATATGCCTGTTGGAAGGCCGGAAGTTTTCCATGCCGAAAACAGCGATGCCCTTCTTCCATACATCTGTCAATATATTCGGAAACCTGATCGCTAAACCGCTCATTTTCTCCCCGGTAGAGGCGGATAATGGCCAGGATATTCTGCAACTGCTCCGGGCTGAAATCATAAATCTTGCGCGTGACCTTGCGGTAAATATTCCGTGCATCAATCATAAGCACTTTGTCTGTAAGCGGTTCGGGCCGGTTCCGGTCAAAAAACCAGAGTTCACAGGGAACGGTTCGGGTATAGAAAAAATTGGATCGGACAGCAATCATAATATCCGTATGACCGCTTTCAATGATTTTGCGGCGGACTTTGGCCTCATCCCGTCCCGCGCTGGATGCCTGGGAAGACATGACAAACCCGGCCCGGCCTTTTTCATTCAGATAACTGTAAAAATAACTGATCCACAGATAATTTCCGTTGGAAACTTTGCCCTTTTTGTTGACACCGGGAAGACCGAAAGGCAGACGGGGATCTTTTTTTACTTTTTCCCCATCCACTTCATCCACATTAAAGGGAGGATTGGCCATGACAAAATCGGCTTTACCCAGCAGTTCATGGGGATCTTCATAATAGGTGATGGCTTTCTGAATATTGCCCTGAAGCCCGTGAACAGCCAGATTCATCACGGCCAGACGGATGGTGGAAGGGTTTTTCTCCAACCCGTAAAATGTCAGCCGTTCCGTGGGATTTTCCCGCATTCTTTCCAGAAAGTGCGCACTCTGCACAAACATGCCGCCGGAACCGCAGGCCGGATCAAAAACAATCCCTTCTTTGGGCTCCAGTACATTGGCAATCATGGAAACCAGGGAAACCGGGGTAAAAAACTCTCCCCCGTCATGGGCCTTCTGACCGGCAAACTGGGTGAGAAAATATTCATAAATGCGACCGAAAATATCACCGGAGGCATTTTTCAATTCCTGGGGATTCAGGGTTCGGAGCAGATGCCGGATCACGTCGCTATCCAGTTCCTGATATTCGGCTTTGGGCAGAACCCCCCGAAGTGTCCGGTAATCCTCCTCTATGGAATTCATGGCGGCGATAAGGGCCTTAACCGGGTCATCTTCTTCTTTGAGGGATACCAGATAATCAAACTGCGCTTCTTTGCGCAGGAAAATGGCAGATTTCTGTGAAAAATCCTCTTTGCTCAGGGCTCTTGTTTTTCCGCCCCGTTTGGGCAGTCCGGCTTCGATATCATCTTTCACAGCCAGAAAACGGCTGTAGGCATGGCGCAGAAAAATCAGCCCCATGACCGGCATAAAATATTCATTACTGGCATAATTGGAATTGGAACGCAGGGTATCGGCAGCACTCCAGAGTTTTTTCTCAATCGCTTCGATATGTTCTAACTGGGGCATTGTATCTCCGTTTCAAAATAATTCCGCTTTCGGATAATTCAGATAACTATACTCTGAATCCGGTACTTTTGCAAGAATTGCAATAAAGGGATACAGACAGTTTCTTTACATTTAAGAATGTCTGATCCGACTATCCGATTATAAAGCATGTATCATCTGTAAACGGGAGGCAAATCATCCATGCCGGATTCCATATTAAAATATTGGAATAATTATAATAAAAGAAAGAAAATTCCTGAAACCGGCTGCGGGACAAATTCTGTGATTTGTCTTTTTTTGTATTACGACTTGATTCTGTTTTAAATATCTGGCATCATACAAATGAGATAATAAAGGGTATGGAAGGATATAGAAGGGTATAGAACACTGTTATAAATATCTGTATGGGGTAAAAATGAATCACAGCAGCTAGTGCTTTGTCAAAGTTAAACTGACGGGTTGAATTTTTTGTAGGGTGGGCACATGTTTTTCCGTGCCCACCTGAATCGGTGGGCAGCGCTGCGCTTTTGCCCACCCTACAAAAAAATTCAATATGTTACATAC
>JAABRU010000177.1 GCA_011390755.1 Desulfobacteraceae bacterium
AGTCATAGTTCATGACCCTTTATATGAAAGTGTCTGCACAACTCGTTACGGGGCTCTGCACCGTAACGCATTTTTCCGGGGCTCCGCCCCGTACACAGCATACTGCAGGGTGCGTTAGGGCTGGAACCTAACGCACCCTGCTTTCATGCTTCGTTGTGATTGCATATCATGGGCGTTTATATGAAAGTGCCTGCGAAAAACCGGCCCTTCGGCCTTCATTTTCGCACTCCGTACAGCTTTCATGCTTCGCTGTGACTGCATATCGTGGTGGTTTATCAAAAAAATCTTTGAATCAAAGAATCTACTCTGCTATAGTATTAATGCCGCTGACACAGTCGCACGGACAGCAGTTCGGTAAAAAATTCGTCCTGAATAATTTCAGCAAATTATAAAATTCAAACGGAATATTCAGATTTAATGATTTCAGACAGTTATATTTTTATGCTCTGCAAATCAGAAAAAGGCAGTGGGGCAAATCCCCTGATTTTTCTGCAAGGGCGTGTTGCACAGGCCCCCCGGGCACCCCGGTGACGGGCGTATGCAGTACGCCCTTACAATGGGAAATCCTGTTCATCAACGGATTTGTCCCACTACCTCAGAAAAATTACCGGACCATTAATAAAAACAGGTCAGTGTCATTGACGTAAGCAGAATATTCCCCTCCCCCGGCGGGAGGGGTCAGGGGAGGGGGTAAACAGCGCTTTGCAGTTAATGACGTTTCCCCCCTCCCTCAGGGAGGGGAGTCTTACGTCAATGACATTGAAAAACAGGTGCAAAAAATATGAAAAAAGAAAATACAGATTTTTTTGAAAAACTGAAACGGAAAAAAGCCCTGATCAGACAAAACCGGCCGCCGGAATCCGTTTTTTTCCAACTGGATTTTGATGAAACAGGCGCATACCTCAAAGTTGTGGACGGGAAGCAGAAAGAAAGAGATGTTTCCCACGATTTTTACAGCGGCCCCACCCGCGACATCCTGAAATCCATTGCCGCGGTCAAACGCCGGAACAGTTTCCGCATTGACTGGGAACTGCCCGGAGACCGTGTTTATCTGTCTGAAAACGGGCATCTTCTCCGGCTGCTGCGCCAGTGTGACAATGTCAGGGATGCAGATTTCAACCCGCTGGGATTTGCAGAAGATATTGGAAAAATATGGATAGAACTTAATAAAAATCCCAAAAAAGAGTATTTTTCCGCAGACATTGCTCTTGTCCACAGAGGAACTTTTTTCAAAAATCCGATCTTCATCAATGAAAGCCATGTGCTTTCCGGTAAAATAGTATATGAAATCCATCCGCTGGGAGAACATGTCAGCGATATTCAGTATTTCCGCACTCGGGTCTACCCTGTGCATCTGGAAAAATTCCTCTCCCTTTTCTATTCCCGTTTCCGGAATATTGCTGTCCGTTATCAGGATTACAGCATTGCAGAGGGAAACCCCAAACAGACCCGGCCCACCCTGATGATTGAAAAAATTGATTCGGACAATTCCCTCTATCTGCGGCTGGCCACCTCCCTGCCCGGATTTGATTCGGATTTTTTTGAAAATTACGATATATCAAGAATCGCATCGGTCAATGAGATGGATCGGCAGATTGTGGTGCGGGATGTAGTGCATGAGGAAATCTATTCCTGTGCCAATGAAATTGGCTCCTTTCTGAAAAAACATAAAAAGGCACTGAAAAATACGGATTATTACGCGGAGGACAATCTGTTTATTCTGCCGGAAGAGCTGGCAAAAGCCTTTATCCATAAAGAACTGCCGGTGCTGCTCTCCCGTTATGCCATTATGGGGGCCGAAAAATTAAAAGAGTATAAAATCCGGACGGTCACCCCCAAACTGAATCTCAACCTCTCCCACGGTATTGATTTTCTGGAAGGAGATGCGGATCTGGAAATTGACGGACAGATCATTTCCCTCTTTGACGCGCTGAGTCAGTACCGGAAATATTCATATATATCCTTAAACGACGGCAGCAATGCCATTGTCAATAAGGAATATATGGACAGACTGGAGCGCATCTTTCAGAAAAAACAGAAAAAAGTCAAACTTTCCTTTTTTGATCTGCCTATTGTGGAAGAACTGATTGATGAAAATGTCGCGAAAAAAAGTTTTCAGCGTTCCAGAGAGGTTTTCCTGGGCTTCAATGATCTGGAAAAATCCAAAATTCCTTTCCCGAAACTGGAAGCTGATTTGAGAAATTATCAGAAACAGGGTTTCAAGTGGCTGCATTATCTGCACACGCATTCCCTGGGAGGGTGCCTGGCCGATGATATGGGGCTGGGAAAAACCCTGCAGGCCATTGCCATGCTTTCCTCTGTTTATCCCAAAGAGAAAAAAACATCCCTGATTGTCATGCCCAAAAGCCTGCTCTTTAACTGGGAAAATGAAATCCGCCGTTTTAATCCCCGGCTCTCCTTCCATACCTATCACGGTCCGGACCGGAACCTGGAAGAAGCCGCAGAATATCCGATTATCCTGACCACCTATGCCATGATGCGCAATGATATTGAAAAACTGAAAGAGTTATCCTTTTATTATGTGATTCTGGATGAATCCCAGAATATCAAAAACCTGCAGTCCCAGACCACCCGCGCGGCCATGCTGCTGCAATGCGATCACCGTCTGGCCCTGAGCGGAACCCCGGTGGAAAACAATCTGGGAGAACTCTATACCCTCTTCCGTTTCCTGAATCCCTCCATGTTCGCGTCCGTGGATGATTTTAACAGATATTACGCTACCCCCATTCAGAAAGACGATGACAAGGAGGCTCTGCGGGAACTGAAGAAAAAAATATACCCCTTTATTCTCCGGCGACTGAAGCGGGATGTATTGAAAGATCTGCCGGACAAAGTGGAACAGGTGCTCTATGTGGAAATGAGTGAGGAGCAGAAGGCATTTTACGAAGTCCGGCGCAGATTCTATTATGACAATATCCGGAACCAGATACAGGAAAGCGGGATTAAGAAATCCCAGTTTTTCATCCTCCAGGCCCTGAGCGAACTGCGGCAGATCGCATCGGTTCCCGAATCCAAAAGCGAACAGCAGATCATTTCCCCCAAGCGGGAAATCCTTATCAGTCAGATTTCCGATGTCATTGCCAATCAGCACAAAGTGCTGGTCTTTGCCAATTACCTGAATGCACTGGACTGCATTGCCGAAGACCTGGAAAATTCCGGTATTGACTACCTGCTCATGACCGGGGCAACAAAGGATCGAAAGAGCCTGGTGGATAAATTTCAGAATGATGAAAGTTACAAGGTTTTCCTCATGACCCTGCGGACCGGCGGTATCGGACTGAACCTGACCGCGGCCGACTATATTTTTATCTTCGATCCCTGGTGGAACAGGGCCGCGGAAAACCAGGCCATAGACCGGAGTCACCGCATCGGCCAGGATAAAACCGTTTTCAGTTACAAACTCATCTGCCGCGGCAGTATTGAAGAAAAAATACTGGAACTGCAGAAGCGCAAAAGCGAACTCTTTGACAACCTGATTTCCAGTGACGGAGCCTCCCTGAAATCACTGGATGAAAAAGATGTGGAATTTATCCTGGGAGAAGGATAAAAAGGTATGAGCCGAAAAATGAAAAACCGGATAGAGAAACTGCTGGAAGCACTGGAACTCAGCAGGGCCTCGCAGATTCCGCCGCCCCGGAAGAAAGAAGAAAAAAAAGCCATGAATCCTGCAGAAGAAGCCGTCAGCAATGCCTATACAGCGCTTGCACTGAAAAAAATGTATTCTTTGTATCTCCGGCCCTTTGCCGATGAAAAATCCTTTAATATCCGCGGAAAATTCAGCATTAATAAACTGAAAAAAGCAGATCTGGTTAAAGTTTTTGCAGGCATATTCAGCAATGAGGCTGTTTTTCAGCGATTTCTGGGCTATCTTCCCAAAGATGTGCGGGGCATCCTGGATATTATCGTTTGGGAAGGGGGAGAACATAATACCAAAAAACTGAAAAAAAAGTTCGGGTCGGAGATTGTTGTCTTTCCGGACAAAAATTACCGCCACACCGGCGAAATCCAGTCTCCCTATTTCCTGTTTCAGAACCGGCATAAATACGGTTACAGAAATTATGAATATTCCCTTTATCTGGAAGACGGTATGCGGAAACTTTTTCAGAAATACATGGAACCGCCCCATGATTATCACCTGCATCCTTTGAAAAAGGCCGAAACAACATATTTTTTTCAGGATAATGGCAGAATTCTAAATCAGATCATCCTTTTTCTCAGCTATATTCAGCAGGGGAATCTCAAATTCTCCAAAAACGGGGACAAGGTTCTCATTACTTCTATCCGGCAGATGTGCCAGTACTGCAATATTGACGAATTTTATCCGGACAGCAAAAATAAGGATTTGCAGAACATCCGCACACAGTTACTTACTGATTTTCTGCTGGATATACGGGATGCACAGTTTGAAGATCCCCTGAAACTGATGCGGGTATTGACAGATGAACTGCTGATCGGCGAAAAGAAAAAATACAAACTGCGGGATCTGCTCTGGCATATAAAAGGGCTGCATAATTTATGGAACGAAGACGGTGAAATCCGGGTCCGGACAAAAATGCAGGAACTGCTTCGGAAACTCCCTTTGGGAAAATGGATTTCCATGGATAATATCAGCAAGTACTGCATCTGCCGGCATCCGGATTTCGATATTATTAATCGTTGGGGAGCCAATCACTATCTCTGGTTTACAAAAGAAGGGGAGAAAGAATATTACGGAAATCAAAAAATTAATATCTCCGAGGATGAATACAATGATGCGCTGCTGATTCCCTTTATCAAAGGCTTTTTCTTTCTCTGTGCAAGCCTGGGGATTGTTGATATTGCCTATGAACTGCCGGAAAATGAATTTCATCATGTGAAAGGGAAAAAGTATCTTTCGGTATTTGACGGTCTGGCATTTGTAAAACTCAGTGAACCGGGCGCGCACCTGCTGGGACTGAAACCGGACTACAAAGCAGAGGTTGAGGAAGAATCGGCCCGCATTGTGCTGGATGAACAGCGTCTTTTCATCCATCTCGAAGGCAAAAACAGCCTCAAAAGCCTGGCCCTGGAAAAAATCGGAGATAAAATCAGTGAAAGCTGTTTTAAAATAAACTACCAGACATTTTTAAAAGAATGCAGTTCAAAACAGGATATCCGAAATAAGATAATGATTTTCCGGGAACAGATATCGGCAAAACCGCCGCAGATCTGGGAAGATTTTATCAGTGATATTATGAATAAAATCAATCCTCTGAGCCTGGAAAAAAACATGAAGGTTTATCAGATCAAACCCGATGATGAACTCATTTCCCTAATCGCCAAAGACGAAATCCTGAAAAAGTATGTTCTCAAGGCCGAAAATTTCCGCATTCTCATCGAATCCAGACATCTCAGCAAAGTCAAAAACCGTTTGGAGGAATTCGGCTATTTTATTGATAAACTATGATATACTCACCACTGTTATCATCTGTGCATATTTTTACCACGAAATACACAAAATACACGAAAAATCGGTATCGGGTCAAACTGCTTGATTTGAAATTCCCCTCCCCCGCGGGAGGGGTTGGGGGGAATTTGCTTCTTCGGGCCAGACGGTCATATCTCCCCCCTGAGGGAGGGGAGTCTTAAGGAAACGGCATTGATATTACAGCATCGAATCAAAGCCCCGACCGTTAGGGAGGGAATAACGGAAAGGAGAAAAATATGTCCGAAAATTCCGCAGAAAGACGAAATTTCATCCGCACCCTGTCCTTCATGGGCCTTCTGGGTCTGAGCGATCCCCTCCTGCTGATCCGTTCCGCTTTGGCAATGGGAGGCAGGGATTTTCCCCAGGGAATCCGGGAGATGAAGGGCGATGTCCGCATCAACGGCAAAATCGCAGAAACCGGTTCCGTGGTGAATATCGGGGATACCGTAAGCACCGGCCCGCCCGAAAGTTATGCCGTATTTGTCGTGGGGCAGGATGCCTATCTGCTTCGGGAAAATACCGAAGTTTCTGTCAATACCTCATCTCCCGACCTGAAAGAAAAGACAGCCGATCTTCTGTTGCTGGCAAAAGGGAAGATGCTGTCCGTATTCGGCAAAGGAAACAAACGCATTGAAACCCCCACGGCCATAGCCGGAGTGAGGGGGACAGGCATGTACACGGAAATTGAAAAAGACCGCAGCTATATCTGCACCTGCTACGGCGAATTCAGCATCCGCCCCAAAGCCGACCCGTCCAAAGAGGAAATCCTCACCGCAAAGCACCATGAACATCCCCGCTATATCTATGCATCCGGAGATTTGCATAAAATCATGCCCAAAGCCCCCATGCGCAACCATACAGATGCGGAACTCACCATGCTGGAGGCACTGGTGGGAAGAAAACCGCCCTTTGCCAAAAAAGACTTCAACCCCTATAAGAGCGGAGGAGGGAACGGAGGGGGAGGATATTAAGGAGGAGAGAAATGAGAACATTTTTATCCTACGATCGGTGGAGCAGGAAATGACGAATTCCCGCGCTCCCACTTCTCGTTCCCGCGCTCCGCGTGGGAATGCAGTTCTGACGCTCCGCGTCATTTTGCAGTCACAGGACGCAGAGCGTCCCGCAGGCATTCCCACGCAGAGCGTGGGAACGAGACCAAAACTGTGATCATACCCTTTCCACAAGCTGCCCTGTCAGATATTTATGAACAATATTTGAAATCAGAACCGGATAAGACAATCCCTGCTCCGCAGCTTTGGCATAAACAAGATGGAAATCCCTTTCTGTCAGGTTCAGACGGATTTGTCTCATTCTGTCAAGCGTGTTCCGGGCAGCCTCCCGCGCATCTCTGAGCTTCTGCTGTGCATCAGGGACCGATTTCAGTTTCCCGTTTTCAAAAGCTTCCAGTATTTCCTGTTCTTCGGAATCCAGTTCATAGTTCATATTCACCTCTTTTTCAGATACTGTTTCACCGCCTTTCGGCTGGGAATTACGGTTTTGAGGAAAACAGTGTTTTCATCCTCAACAAAAGGAACCAGAAAGATATATTCGTTAAGATTTACAACATAAACAAACTGGTGCGGATATTTTTCCCGGTTGGGATGAGGTATGACATCCATCGCATATCCGTTTTCAATGGCAATGACAATTTCCTCAAAAGAAATTTGTCGTTCTTTTTTCAGTTTCTCATTCTTCTCATTGTTCCATTCATATTTTTTCATCCCTGCAGAATCCCTCAATTCTGATTGCAATTACAGTAATCACACAAATTTCAAACTGCCAACTGCATGATTTTTTTAAGAAAGCCGACCTGCGGAACTGGAAAATCCTTTTTTGCATAAATCCTTGCATTTATTTATTTAATGAATATCATTCATTTCAGTCATTTTTCGCAGCGCGTGCGCGTAAGCGCATGTTCTGCGAAAAAAAATCGCGTGCCGAAGGCACTGCCGCCTGCGCCGACTCCATTCCGCTACCGCTACATTCCGTTCGGCGCAGTCTGCCGTGCCTTCTTTCTGTATTTTTTGGAAAAGCGTTTCATGCTTTCCGGCAGAAGACGGATATGGGCCGGAAACACCCGGAATCCGAGAAAGGGAATGCCCCGGCTGCAACGGTTAATCTGAATGTTGCTTTTCAGTTCCAGATGCAGATGATTTTTTAAAAACTGTTCTGTTTCCGCCAGTTCTGTTTTCAGGAGATGTTTTTCATGGGAAAAGAGAACAAAGTCATCCATATAGCGGACATATCCCCTGATTTTTCTGGTTTCCTTTGTCCAATGGTCAAAGCAGCCCAGATAAAAATTTGCCAGATGCTGGGAAATCAGGTTGCCGATGGGAACCCCTCTGCCCGGTTCTGTATGGTATGTATCCAGAATTTTTTCAAAAAGCAGAAGCAGATCCGGGTCTTTGAATTGCTTTGCAAGCAGATGTATCACAATGTCATGGTCAATGGAATCAAAATATTTGCGGATATCAAGTTTCAGATACCATTCATATTTCCTTACAAACTGCTGCGCTCTGTCCAAAACTTTGCGGTTTCCCTTTCCTTTGCGGCAGGCATGGGAATCGTATATGGCGTATTTATCCAGAAAAGGTTCGCAGATGTTCATAACTGCATGGTGCAGAACCCTTTCCGGAAAAGAGGCCGCGCAGATGGTTCTGACTTAAATCATGCCAATCACAGAAATCAGACAAATCCCTGTTCAGACAGCAGAAAAACCTGTCTGTCCTGTCCAATCCTGTATAATCGTGTTCAGACAACGGCGGGCACTCTGATGGGTAAGGCAATTATACCCGGATAATTGAAATTTCTGATACAGTTTCTGCCTTTTTCGCAAATGCAGTATCAAAAGTTGCAAATTTATTGGCAATCCGGGATGATGACAAGTGTAAAGCATCCGCAAAATCCAATCCCTGTTCATGCCAGAGAACTGCCTGAGAGACATTTGCAAAATCTTCAATCTGCACATTGGGGAGGCCGAACAGTTTCTGAAAAGCACTGATAATGACCTGTTTATCCGTTTTATAGGTATAGCGCAGTACCCATTCTGTTTCCAGGATAACCGTTTTGGAGATAAAAATATCATTTTCTTTCATTATCGCTGCAGCCTGCTCTGCCTGAACCGGATCATCTTTGGTCAGAACTCTTACCAGTATATTTGTGTCAACCGAGATCATGGGATTTTACCCCTTCTGCAATGGCCTCCTCCATATCCTTCAGGGTTTTTGCAGGTCCCCTGTAATTTACGCAGCCCAGAACATCATCCATACCTGTTTTTCTGAAAGGACGGACAGGTGTCAGGGTTATACAATTATCAGAACTTTTAATCATGAATTCTATACCGGCTTTCCATCCGTACAATTCACGGATGGCTTTCGGAATGTGAATATGTCCCTTACCGGATAATCTTGCTGTTTCCATAAATACCTCCCGATATTAATTGTGTATTTCCCGCTTCTGACCTTTGATGGAATCAGCGTTCAGACATTCCCGCTGTCCTGAACTGTGATTATAGTTTCGTAGGACGGGTGCAGCGTATTTCGGCAGGCTCAATAACCGGGCGTAACCCGCCGTTCTGCTGCAGGAATTTTTTTAAGAAAGGTTCACAGTCCCAATGGCGGGTTACGCTCACCCAGCACCCGCCCTGCAACTCCGCGTCAATGCCATTACGTTAAGGATTTTCAGGAGTGCCAAAATGGAGTGAAACGGAATTTTGGCAGAATTTTCCGAATCTTTTCCGTGTCCCAAACTGCCAGACTGAGTATGCCGAAGTCTTTCAGGCCCCGACGTGAGTTCCGCCGAACGTTCGGGACTCCTCCTCCCTTATCTTAATGGCATTGACGCAGAGCGTGGGAACGAGAGGCAAACAATCCTTTCTTATAAAAAATCCATGTAGTTATTTAATGAATATCATTCATTTCAGTCATTTTTCGCAGCGCGTGCGCTTACGCGCACGTTCTGCGAAAAAAAAACCGCGTGCCGAAGGCACTGCCGCCTGCGCCGACTCCATTCCGCTACCGCTACATTCCGTTCGGCGCAGTCTGCCGTGCCTTCTCTCTGCTCCGCATCCTGCCCGGAGCCGTTGGGACTCCGACCTGCACTCCATTCCGCTCCGCTCTGCTCCGCTACATTCCGTTTCGGTGCGGAGTCCCAACGGCTCCTCCTGCCTGTGCCTGCTTACCTGCTGACCTGGGGAGAGAGAACCAGCCGGAAGCCGAGGTTGCCGGGCCGGTAGGACGGCGCGTAGCTGAACCGGTAGGCCGACCGGCAGTACCCGGCGTTGAGGTTCCAGCTCCCGCCCCGTAGGACACGGTAGGAGCCTGTACCGGGGCCTGCAGGATTTGTCACAGCAGTAGTCGGATAAGTTCCGTACCAGTCCTGGCACCATTCCCAGACATTGCCGGACATATCATACAGACCATAGGCATTGGGCAGCTTCTGTGCAACCGGATGGGTTCCCTTTCCGGAAGAATTCGGCGTATAGGTGACAGTTGAATTACCGTAATACCAGCCAATGGCATCCAGATTGGGATCAAGGGGTGTGCTTCCGGTATAAGTAATGGCTCCGTTGTAAAAGGCTGTTGTGCTTCCTGCCCGTGCCGCATACTCCCATTCAGCTTCGGTGGGCAGCCGGTATGTGCCTTCGCCTTTTTTGTTCATCTCCGTTATGAACAACTGTACATCATTCCATGTTACATACTCCACCGGGCAGTTGTCCCCGCACGCGCTGAAATACGAGGGACTGGTTCCCGTCACATCCCGCCACTGTTTCTGCGTAACCTCTGTGGTCTGCATGTAAAAATCATTTGTCAAAGTCACCTGATGCTGCACTTCATCGCTGTCTCTTCCCGGTTCAGTGGAAGGGCTGCCCATCATGAACGTCCCTGCGGGAATGCGGTTGAAGGTCATGCCCAGGGAGTTGCTGACGGTGTCGCCGCCGGTCTGCACTTTGGGGGTTCTGATCTGCACCCTGTTTGACGGATCATATTCCTTTGAACCTTTATCATAGGCCGTAATTCTGAAATAATACACTGTGTCAGGCAGCAGATTTGTCACAGTGAATTTTGTCTGACCGCCTTCCGCCACCACTCCGCCTTCAGCCAGTTCCCAGACAAGATCATCTTTGGACTGGTAAATATAATATCCGTTCACATACAGGGCCGACAAACCGGCCGGATATGTCCATGACAGATTCACGCTGTACGGAGAAAGGGAAACAGGAGCGGCAAGCACCGGAGGCAAAAGAGCCGGAACGACATTTACTGTCAAAGATTTCATTTTTGATCCTGTAATAATATCAGGAAACAGCAGAAAGGAAGCCGTAACATTTTTAAATGTTATAAGCCGGAAATACGGAATCGGACTCAGGGAAAGCTTTGATGTGTCAACAGTGACATCAACAGTTTCAAACTGAAATCCGGCAAGAGTGCCACCGGTCTTTGAGACAGACAGAATCCCGTCCTGACGGAATTCCGCAGCCCACTCAATATCATAATCACCGGTATTCATCAGGACATACTGAAAGGAAACAGGTTCACCTGAGCCATAATACCATGTTTTGACAAAATTATCACCGTTTACACTGAGTCTTGAGGGAATCAGGCAGTAACCGTTGATATTTCCCTGTGCAACAGGCCATTCCAGAGGCGGATCAAAAATATCAAATCTGGCAGCATCCTCCAGTTTATCCAGATTCAGAAACTCACCCAGTTTGTTGTCATCCCCTGCAAAATCCCACCGCAGTTCAGCCTCAAGGCGCAGGGCAGTGGAATAGTCAATACCGCCTCTGCATTGATAATTTCCAATCTCATCTGTGTTTAAAACCCTTGCATTGAAATTCAGCGAAGGTTTCACAGATACGGCAGGGCCGGTCAGTCCGTAAAACATGCCTTTGGCTTCGGGCCTGATCCACCCGTTTATATCCAGATGATTTTCCAAAATTGACGGGGGATTGTATTTAAAAGATTTCTCAAACCGCCCTTCGGGTCTGAACCTGCCTTTACTGTAAACCAGCCCTGCATCAAGCTGCTGGCTCAGTTCAATACCGGTGGTGACTGAGGCACTTACATCAACCCCGGCACCCAGAAAAATATCCAGCTCAAAATTGATCACCACCGGAACAGGACCCACAAAAAATTTGGCACTGCCGAGGGGCAGAGGTTTATTATCCAGAACACTGACTTCACCGTCCCAACTGAACGCACCTGTGGCAATAATATCCAGTTTCTCATCTGTCCCGACCCCGACATTGAAATTAAAAGCCTCCAGACCGGAAATCAGACTGAAAGAAACTCCGGCATCCACATCAACCTCCAGATCAACACTGCCTGCCACTTCCAGTTTCACATTTTCCGTTTCATAAATAACTACGGTTTTATCCCAGTGACAGGACATATCCTCAGGATCACAGTCAAGGGTTCTTGCTTTGGCAGGCTGCCCGAACTGAATGGTAAACACAGTGTCTTCCGGATCATCAGACGGCAGAATTGTAACGCCGTCAATGGTCTGAATATCGTAAACACCTGATCGTCTTTTAACACCGGAATCAGCCAGATCCCCATGCGTTATTTTTCTGGAAAAAGTTCCGGTTCCCTGCTGAATGATGTCCGCAAGAGTGGCTGTCTCGCTTGTGGTGAGAGTATAATTGAAATTATCGGTTTTCTGAACATTCAGGACTTTCAGCAGAAAACCTGAGCCTGCTGTGCCGGTGACAAACCATCCGGACGTCATATGAGCCATTTTTGAAACCATTTCCGTATCATCAGCCCCCACAGTCACACTGAGAGTGTCACCGGTGCGCGTTACCTTTGCCCGGCTTAAATCCACCCAGCCGGACACCACTTTGGTCTCTTTGTACCCAAATGAAACCCGGACTTCATGATCCCTGTCCTGAATACATTCACACCGGGTCATATCCTCAGAAACCGAATCACAGCCTTTCCATCCCAGAATCTTTGTTGCATCCGTGGGCGCAGCTGTCAGAACAACCTTCTGATTCAAATCTTTGTCAAAAAAATCATGGGTGATGTTCTGAGCATCATCCCGCTCAGAATCATAACTGACTGCTCCGGCACTGCTGACCACCTTTCCCCTTCCAAAAGGAACAAGACTGATCTTTATTTCAGGATTCCGGGAATCAGGAGTCGGATACAAAGACAACTGCGCCCCGAATTTTTTGTCAAGCAGCCCCGGCAGAACGCTTTCCTTATTCCCGTGATAACAGTTGATAACAGAATCCCCGTTACCATCTGCAATAAAAAAATCCTGATAATCAAACTTCAGTTTGCCCTTATGCCCTGCATCTGCGGGATTAAAAGCACAGATGTCTTTTTCATCCAAAGCCATATCCCCGTTAATATCTTCATTTTCTTTGAAAAAGGTCATGGCAATATCCCTCAGGCGGATTTTCAGCCCCGAAGCATCCACCTGCCCGACCAGATTTTTGGTGTACTGCCACGCAATATCGGAAAGGGCAGTCACGTTGAATTCCCCTCCGGTTCCGGGAAACAGCAGCGCATGGATGGTTCCCGCATTTGCCACGGACGGGCCGGGAATCCCGTCATCATCTGCATCCGTATCGGTTCCTCCGGACACGGCCACCAGCACGGGTTCACCCGAAGCAATGCCGGACAGCACCAACGTAAAGCGTCCGTCTGTCTGTGTCCGTGCGGTGTAAACCGGCGTTTCAAAATCCCGGAGCCGGTACACCTTCACATCCGCACCCGACAGCGGCCCCAGAACTGCCCGGCCCTCCACAATCTGAATCCCGGCAAGAATCTGCAATGCGGCCACCGCATCGCCCAGATCCGCATCCACATCGTCCCGGAGATTGGCCGCAGCCTGCAACGCAATGATCGCGTCATCCATCTCCACTTTCAGGTTTCCGTTCACATCCCCGGTCAGCACAGCCGCATGGGAAAGCGGCAGCACCAGACACACCATAGCCAGCGCAAAAATCAAACATCTTTTCATAACTTTTCCTTTTTCTGTTTGTCCAGGACTCTTTTCCACGCTCCCACTTCTCGTTCCCACGCTCCGCGTGGGAATGCAGATCAGACGCTCCGCGTCTTTTTCACACGGGACGCGGAGCGTCCCCCCGGCATTCCCGCGCCGAGCGTGGGAACGAGACGGAGTCCCAAACTGAATGGAATCCGGACTGAAAGTCCGGAACCCTGAAACGCTTTACAGCCGGACTTTCAGGTTTCGACGTGAGCTCAGCCGAACGTTTGGCACTCCTTTGTGAAAGGCAGGTTGCAAAAGCGGAATCACCTATGATACAAAGAGAAAATCAGACATTCCCCCACAGTAAAGGAGACCATGCCATGAGAAAATTTTCATCCTACGGGCCGGTGGACCGGGATCTGCATTACCATGCGCCCCGTACAGAACTCATTGAAAACGGTTACACGCAGCTC
>JAABRU010000051.1 GCA_011390755.1 Desulfobacteraceae bacterium
GTAAAGATTATGGCAAGCGGCATTGTTAAATGGTTCAATGACAAAAAAGGCTATGGTTTTATTGAAAAAGACGAAGGCGGAGATGTCTTTGCCCATTATTCCGCAATTGATATGGGCGGTTTTAAAACCCTGGAGGAAGGTGATCGGGTCAGTTTTGAAGTAGAGCAGGGAGATAAGGGGCCTGCGGCTACCCAGGTAAAAAAAATTCAATAAAATCAAATCTGATGAATCGCCAGAAGCCGCGCAGGAATTTTTTTCCGCACCCGCAGGCACAATATACTGTGCCTGCATTGTAAGGTGCTGACTTTTTGCGATACCTTCAGATTTGATATTTAAAAATAAAAGGCACATCGTTTTATGACGATGTGCCTTTTTTGTCCGGGACTGATGAATGCATGACAGAATCCCCGTGCTTTGTCAGATCAGTTTTTCTGAGTCTGCCGGTATTTCCTGAAATTCTCGGCCTGTTCAAAGATTTCCTTATAGACCTCGTCCCGGTCCACCGGCGGGTAGCCGTGTTCCGCCAGCAGGATTATCAGATCCACCTTGAGTTCGGCTTTGATGTCCTCCCGCTGGCTCCAGTCGGTGTATTTTGCCTTGTCATCCACCACCTTTTTCACGGCTTTGGCCAGTTTTGTCAGTCTGTCTTCGGGATATTCAAATTCATATTTCACGGTCAGGGAGCGGAGAATATCGTAAAATGCCTTTTCCTCAAAGTCAATTCCCAGATCGTGAAAGGAATCCATCTCCGCCCGCAGTGCGTGGTAAAGTCTGATAATTTCTTCGCTGAAATCCTCCAGCACATTGCTGACCAGCACATCCTGCTCTTTGCGCTCATTGTACCGCTGCACCAAAGCCTGGAATTTTTCGGAAAAATCCGTACCTTTGGCCCTGTTCACCTTTTTGAAATCGGAAATGGCTTTGGCCAGCAACTGCTTCAGCAGTTTGATTTTTGTATTGGGCAGTTTGATTTTTTCAATGCGGGACAGGTAATCCGCATCAAAAATATTGATTTCCCCTCCGCTTTCCTGACCCATTTTAAAAATTTCCTCCACACCCTCACTGGCCAGGGCATCTTTTATCATTTCCCGGACTCTTGCATTCATCTGCGCGGTATCCGGGGCCTCCCCTTTTGTCAGTTTGAAGACAATGGAACGCACGGCCAGATAAAAATGGACAGTATCCCGCTCCTTCTGCGAAAATGCCTCACTGCCGCAGCAGATGTCATAGGCCGCCTTCATGCGTTTGACCAGGTGCATGAAACGCTTTTCCAGTTCCCGGGTGAGCTGCACAAATTCCGCTGCCAGTTTCAGGCATTCCAACTGCAAAAGGGGATATCCGGTAAAATAGGCTTTGCTGTTGAATTTATGAAAGATTTTCCCCAGCAGATCCAGATGGTCCTTCACAATGACCACGGACTGTTCCATATCCTCAAAATTTTCAGTGTCGGCTTTGGAATACAGGGCCAGGGCCTGGTTCATCTGCCGCTTTATGCCGATATAATCCACCACCAGCCCTTTTTCCTTGTTCCCGGATTTGCGGTTCACCCGTGAAATGGTCTGAATCAGGCTGTGGCGCTGTATGGGTTTGTCAATATAGATGGTATCCAGAAGCGGTACATCAAAACCCGTCAGCCACATATCCACCACAATGGCGATGCTGAAATTGGATTCGGCAACCTTGAACTGCCGGTCCAGTTCCTTGCGGTCTTCCCTTGTGCCCAGCATCTCCCATAATTCGGGCGGGTCGTCCTTGCCGCGGGTCATGACCATTTTTAATTTTTCGATGGGTTTGATGTCTTTGTTTTTTTCCTTTTTTGATGGCAATGATAGTGGCTGAACCTCGCCATATAAATTTTGAAATATCTGTAGGGGCTGGCCCCCGTGCCTGCCCTCTGCCGGGGCAACCACAGGGGGATTGCCCCTACAGATTAAGGCAGCAGCATTGGGCTGAATTTCTGCCCATTCCGGACGCAGGGCAATCAGGGCTTTGTGGAGTTCATACGCAATCATGCGGGAACTGGAAACAAAGATGGCCTTGCCTTTTACGCTGGCCCCTTCTGCCACCCGTTTTTCATAATGGCACACAAAATCCTCGGCTATGGCCTGTATCCGGTCGGGATCACCCAGAATCACGTCCATTTTCGCGCTGGCTTTTTTGCTTTCCTCTATCTGGTATTCACTGGCCCCGGCCTGTTCGCACTGCGCGTAATAGTCCTCAATCTCCTGCAATCGGCTGTTGTCCAGAAGAACTTTCGCTGCCCGGCCTTCATAGACTATGGGAACGGTGATTTCATCTTTCACTGATTCCATCATGGTATAGGCATCCACCACCGGGCCGAACACATCCAGGGTGGCATCAACGGGCGTGCCGGTAAAACCGACATAGCTGGCATTGGGCAGGGAATCATGGAGATATTTGGCAAATCCGAAACTGCGCCGCACTCCGTTTTCCGTGATCCGCACTTTCTGGTCGAGATTGACCTGGCTGCGGTGGGCCTCGTCGGAAATGCAGATCACATTGCTGCGGTCGGTGAGCAGTTCCGTATCCTCGGTGAATTTGTGGATGGTGGTCAGGAAAACCCCGCCGCTGTCCCGGTCTTTGAGCAGTTCCCGCAGATGCGCCCGGCTTTCCGCACTGATGACGGCCTCATCCCCGATAAATCCTTTGGCATTGGTGAACAGGGTTGAAAGCTGATCGTCCAGGTCGGTTCGGTCCGTAATCAGCACAATGGTGGGACTGCCAAAATCCAGGCTTTTCATGAGCAGGCGGGTGAGGAAGAGCATGGTATAACTCTTGCCGCAGCCCGTGGCCCCGAAATAGGTTCCGCCTTTCCCGTCCCCTTCCGGCCGCCGGTGTCTGCGGATGTTTTCATAGAGTTTCACGGCCGCGTAATACTGGGGATAGCGGCAGAAGATTTTTTCCTGTTTTGCGGATGTATCCGGGAAAAAGATGAAGTTGCGGAGAACATTCCGCAGGCGCAGCGGGTGGAAAAGTCCCTGTATCATGGTGTAAAGGGAGTCTATGCCGTCTTTTGCCACCGTGTCATTTTCACCGGTTCTGCGCCAGGAATAGAAAAATTCATAGGGCGCAAAAAAAGAACCGGCCTTATTGTTCACACCGTCACTGATAACGCAGAAGGCATTGTATTTGAAGAGTTCGGGAATATCCCGGCGGTAGCGGATTGTCAGTTGTCTGTAGGCATCGTGGATGCTGCATTCTTCCCGTATCGCGCTTTTGAATTCAAAGACCACCAGGGGCAGACCGTTGATGTAAAGAAGCGCATCGGGAATGCGTTTTTCATAGCCCGTGATTTCAAGCTGGTTCACGATTTTGAAAATATTGTGACCAATGGCGTAGGCAGGGGAATCATCGGCCAGGACGGTGGGGAGTTTATCCGCATCGGGAATGCGGAAATCCGCCAGATCGGAATAATCAATCAGTTGAATATACAGGTCTTTCTGCTTCCGGTCTTCCCGCTTCAGCAGAAAACCGTCCGAAAGCATTTTCAGGATGTTTTTGTTGCTTTCGTAGAGATCAGAAGCGGAAAAGAGTTCCAGCCTGCGGATGATGGAAGCAATTTCGCCGGATGTGATATTGTCATCCGCATAACGCCGGGAAAGAAAGGTTTTCAGGTCTTCTTTGATAAGCACATCACCGGGTTCGCGGGGAATATCCGAACCTTTTACATGGGGATAGCTCTGGGATGAAAGAAGTTGGAGAATGGCTTTTTCCAGTTTTTCTTCGGTGAATGTCATCATTTTTCTCCGGTATTATTGTGCAACTGCTCAAAATCAGATTCGATTTCTTCAACTGTCGGCAGGCTCCCTTTCAACTCTTCCGGAAGCACCTCGGTAAAGGTAAATTCACTTACGCCCATTGGTTTATTAAGATCACGGAGGGCAAATTCTACTTCTATACTGTTTTTATCCCGGCAGAGCAGTATGCCGATTGTAGGATTATCGTCAACTTCTTTAATCAATGTATCCACTGCCGAGAGGTAGAAATTGAGTTTTCCCGCATATTCGGGAATAAATCTGGTGTTTTTTAATTCTATAACGACATAACATTTTAATTTTACATGGTAAAAAAGAAGATCCAGATAATAATCGTTGTCGCCGACTTCAATATGGTACTGACGACCGATAAAGGCAAAACCTTTTCCCAATTCCAGAAGAAATCTGGTGATATGTCCGACCAGTTTCTTTTCAATGTCAGATTCATTGTACGGTTTTGTCATTGTCATAAAGTCAAATACATAGGGGTCTTTTAATGTCTGTTCCGCAAGGTCTGACTGGGGACTTGGGAGTGTTTTATGAAAATTGGAAATTCCTTTTCCCTGCCGTCGGAACAGACCTGATCTGATCTGGAGAGCCAGAACATCGCGGCTCCATCCGTTTTCAATGCTTTGCTGCACATAAAAGATGGCCTCTTCCAGACTCTCTGATTTGGTAAAGATATGAATATTATGGCCCCAAGGCACCTGACCTGCAATCTGAGGAACGATTCCTTCCACATCAGGAGCACTGAATGACTGTGTTCTGATTTTGGCAACAAACTGTTGCCATTTTATGTCATCCGAAGCTTTTTCCAATTTGGCAACAGAGCGTTGCCATTTTTCAATATCAGCATAAAAACAGTAAAATGCCCGACAGTATCTCAGATTTTTTGCAGAAAATCCGGCTATACCCGGAAATTCTTTTTTCAGATCTTTGCTGAACCGGTCAATAAAACTGCTGCCCCAATCGGAATATTTCTGTTTCTCCGTTATCTGACTTCCCAAATACCAATAAAGCTGTATGAGTTCCATATTCGCTGCACGGGCAGTTTTTATCCGGACATTGGCAATCCTGCCCTTGATCTCTTTCAGCCAGTCAGAATAATCAGGATTTGATCTTATATTATTCATCGTCTTTGTCTCTCTTCGGTGAATTTCATAAAGCAGCCTCCGCCAGTTTTTCGGCCTGGGGGATGCGGAGTTGGCCGGAGAGGAGTTTGGGGAGGAGGGTGTCGCGGAGTTTTATAATTGTCGATATTTGATTTGAAATAAAATTTTGTTTTTCAATTTTATTTGCTATCATTTTTTCATAACTTTTCGCATTTTCTTCGGATGGTAATACAATTTTTTTGACAATCAACTCCATCCAATGTCGGCGATATTCCTCAAATGATTGTTTATCTTTGATAGCATAATATACCCAATATGTAGAAAATATCTTTCCCTTTAATGGGATAACATTTTCTGAGATAGAGAAAGATTCACAAGAAAGTTTTGTTACACAAGTATGATCTCCAAATATAAATGCAGGATCATCTTGAGATGCTTTAATCTCCGCAACTCCATTATGATACCCCATTAATATATTTGAACCCTGCTCATATACAGGAACAAATCCATAATCAATTACATCTTTCTTTTTGTATCTTCTTTTGACTATTAGCCGGTGCAAAACATCACCTACATTTCCAACCTCCCACCCCTTCGGAATCCACCCCATTTCTTCGCTATTTTCAAATTCACTTGGAAAGAGTCGGCTGATTTCTTCGGGCAGGGCTTTGCGTTTGTCTCCGAGGGATTTACGCACCCCGGCTTTTTCCTGCAATTCTTCGGGAATGTCATTTCCGGCAGCCAGGGCGTTGTCCATCACCGGGTCAAAATCAACAAACCAGCTTTTGAACATGGCCTGGGCCATAGCCTCCAGGGTTTCGTTCATCCGGCGGTTGAGTTCGATTTTGTCGTCAAGGGAGCCGAGGATGTGGGCGATGGCTTTTTGTTCGGGGAGGGGAGGGAGATTTAATTTTAATTCTTCAATATCACTTGGTTTTATCGAAGGATATGCTGATGTGCTGTGTTCTCCGATAATCTGTAATTTTTCAATAATTTGAGGTTGAACCAGAAACCAATAAACAAAATTTGTATCTGCGATTTCGGCTTTAGCCCGAATAGTAACAAAACCTGTGGAAACCAGCAAATGTGAAGGGGGATTCTTTATTATTCCATAATGTTTTTGATTCGGACGAACTGTTGAATAAATAATGTCACCCGGCAATATTTTCCTTTTAGCCCTGCTCGGAATTTTGTCTTCACCAACAATTAAATGTTGAATTTCAGAGATGTTGTTTTCCGTGAGATTTCCAGTATCAAGATAATTAATAAATGCCCATTTATCTTTGTTTGAATAAGTGGATTCATTGGTAATAATTACATTACCAAGTGTTGTTTTGATCCAATCACTCCCCATACCCCATCACCTCCTGATTTTTATTTCTGTTTCTGCGCCAATGTTGTCTGAACACGATTATGCACGATTATACATGATGCACAGGATTTTTTCATCTTGGAAATCCTGAATAATCATGGATAATCGTGTTCAGAAAAAATACTGTCTGAACACGGTAAACCCAGCCCTGAAAGGGCGGATTGATAATATGATTCCGGAATGTTACCTGTATATAATGCGCCCTTTCAGGGCTTGTCATATTTTTTATCCTGTATTCCAAGGGCGTTGCCCTGGGCTATACCAATTTGCCCTTTCAGGACTTTCCTTAACCAAATGTGATTCTGACCGTTCCCACGCTCCCGCGCGGGAACGAGCGATTGAGCGAAAAAAACAAGACTGCGTAACATCAGTTTTTACTTTAAAGTGTATCTCCGTATGAAAGGAATTCGATCAAAATCAGCATCATTGCTTACCATATCATAACACCTGGATTTCCGGGCCGCAGCAATATGCAATGCGTCACGGGGTTTGACAAAATACTGTAATATTGTCTCATTCATTGCATCAATATCCGACTTTGTAATTTCTATAATTGTCAGATGGGGAAAATACCGCAGCATCTTCAGTTGCGGAGCAATCATCGGATAAAACTGACGGATCATATTTTCTTCCTCGTGTCTGAGCCGGTCCAGCGGAGAACCTTCATAATGATCCCGTATCAGTGCCAGCAGCAGACGGTATGCCAGCTCATCAAATGTCAGTGCGGAAGTGTACGCTTCAATACTGCCTGTCTGTATGCGTTCAAAAAGTTGTTTGGCTTCCGGCTCAATTCCCCGCAGCAAAGCGTATGGAATCATGGTATCCAGATACAAAGTATGTCCGGTAAAATCGGCTATGCTGCTGTTCATATGTCAAACCGTCTCCAATCCAGATCATTGTCATATTCTTTCCATGTGCCTTTTCCCAATGCCCCGAAAAGTCTGTCTGCCGGATTTTTTTCAGTTGGTTCACCAACCGGGGTAGCCACCATTGCACGCAGCATTTCAAGTTCACAGATAATCGCATTGATTCTTTCAACAATGCTCTGTCCGGACATTGTCGGAACAGATGTTTTCCCCTGCTGTTCCAAAGATTCCGTTTGTTTGGACATGGACAAATTCATTGTTCACTCTCCGTTCCTTCATTGTTCTCGTTCCCACGCTCCTGCCTGGGAACGAGCGAAATAATCGTGTTCAGAAAACGGTCTGAACACGGTAAACCCAGCCCTGAAAGGGCGTATTAAAAAAATGATTCCGGAATGTTACCTTTATATAATGCGCCCTTTCAGGGCTTATGTTTTTGTGTTTATTCTCTCCCCAGGGCTTCACCCCGGGCTGTAATATAACGCCCTTTCAGGGCTTTTTTTTCGCTCGTTCCCGCGCTCATTTCGGCAAGTTCAATGACCGGAGCGTGGGAACGAGCGAATAATCTGTCTGTCATATTCATATATCTCCCATTTCCCTGCTTAACACCGCTTCAAATTCTTCAATGGACGGCAGACTTGATTTCAGGTTTTCGGGCAGTGACCGGGTCAGTTGATATTCTGAAACACCGATAGGTTTGTGAATATCACTCAGGGCATATTCGGCAACCAGTTTATCCCTGCTTTTGCAAAGGAGAATACCGATTGTCGGTTCATCCCCCTTTTTCCGATACTGCTCATCCACGGCTTTGATGTAAAAATTCAGTTTTCCGGCATGTTCCGGTTCAAAGTCTCCGGTTTTCAACTCTATCACCACATAGCAGTGAAGCACGGTATGATAAAAAAGCAGATCAATGAAAAAATCCCGCTGCCCCACCTGCAAGGGAACCTGCTTTCCCATATAGGCAAATCCGGCCCCCAGTTCCAGAAGAAATTTTGTAATATGGTCCAGCAGTGCTTTTTGCAGTTCTCTTTCTTTATAATCCTCTGTTAAAGCCAGAAAGTCAAAAATGTAAGGATCTTTCAGTGTCTGCTGTGCCAGATCGGATTGGGGAGAGGGCAGGGTTTTGGAAAAGTTGCTGACGGTCTTTCCTTTCCGCTCAAATAAACGGCTTTCCATCTGGTGTGTCAGTATATTGCGACTCCAATTGTGTTCAAGCGTTTTCTGAACATAAAAAAGGGCTTCTTTCGTATTTTGGCACTTGGAAATGATAACTCTGTTGTGTCCCCAGGGGATTTGAAATAATTTTGCAATATCCTGCTTTGCAATTTCGGCACAGCCTGTGCCGAAATTATCAAGTCTTTGATTGTAAAAAAGAAACCAGCGACGTATATAACTCAGATTTGCTTCTGAAAAACCTCGCATTTCAGGAAATTCTGTCATCAGGTCCTTGCTTAACTGCGAAAGAAAACCGCTTCCCCATTCAGCGGATTTTTGCTTTTCAACAATCTCTGCGCCCAGTTCCCAGTAAAATTGCAGCAAAACTGTATTCACGGACACCGCAGCTTTTAACTGCGTCTGACGGATTTTCTGCTTTACATCCTTCAGCCACGCCCTGTATTGTTCATTCTGCATCAGTTCTGTCTTATCTTTTCCCATACCCCAGCCCCTTGATATCCCATGCTCCCGCGTCCCATTCTGTACGGGACGCGGGAGCGTGGGAACGAGCGAATTGTCTCGACAGTGTAGAGACAATCCTTACTGTCACTCCCCATACCCCAGCCCTTCCAGGTTCTTCCGGATAATCTCATCCAGCCGCAGTGATTCCCGCATCTGTTCATAGAGGGTTGCGGAGAGTTCCCCCATTTTTTCTTCAAAGGGAATGCCGTCGTCTTCCACTTCCTCTGCGCCCACATAGCGCCCCGGTGTGAGGACATAATTATGGGATTTGATTTCTTCCAGAGTGGCGGATTTGCAGAACCCGGGTTTGTCCGCATATGCCCCTTTTTTCCCCTTTTTTCCTTCCCCCCTTTTCCACGCGTGGTAGGTGTCGGCGATTTCCGCAATTTCTTCCGGGGACAGTTCCCGGTGAATCCTATCCACCAGCGCGCCCATTTTCCGGGCATCAATGAACAGGGTTTCGCCCTGCCGGTTCCGGTATCCCCTTTCCCTGTCTTCCTTTTTGGATTTTGTGAGGAACCAGAGGCAGACCGGAATCTGGGTGGTGTAGAAAAGCTGGCCGGGCAGGGCGATCATGCAGTCCGTCAGATCGTTTTCAATCATTTTCTGCCGGATGGCCCCTTCCCCGTTGGTGGTGGTGGACATGGAACCGTTGGCCAGCACAAATCCGGCCAGGCCCTTTTCGGAGAGTTTGGAAACCATGTGCAGAATCCAGGCATAGTTGGCATTGCCCGCGGGCGGTACTTCATAACCGGCCCAGCGGGGATCGTCTGTCAGTTCATTTTCCGCGCGCCAGTGTTTCTGATTGAAAGGGGGATTGGCCATGATGAAATCGGCTTTCAGGTCCTGATGCTGGTCGTTGAAAAAGGTATCCGCGGACACTTCCCCCAGGTTGGCGGATATGCCGCGCACGGCCAGATTCATTTTGGCCAGTTTGTAGGTGGCCGTGGTGAATTCCTGCCCGTATATGGAAATGTCCCTGGTGCTGCCGTGATGGCTTTTCACAAATTTGACGGACTGCACAAACATGCCGCCGGAACCGCAGCAGGGATCGTAAATCTTGCCTTTGTAGGGTTCGATCATTTCGGCTATCAGATTGACAATGCAGCCGGGGGTGTAGAATTCCCCTCCTTTTTTGCCTTCGCTGGCGGCAAATTTGCCCAGGAAATATTCATAGACCCGGCCCACCACATCCTGCTCCTTGTCCGTGGTTCGGATATTGCTGATGGTGTCTATCAGTGCGGCCAGTCTGCCCGCATCCAGCCCCAGGCGGGAAAAATAGTTGTCGGGCAGCGCTCCTTTGAGGGATTTGTTGTTTTTTTCCACGGTAAAGAGGGCCGTGTCAATTTTCACGGCGATGTCATCCTGCTTGGCATGTTTTTTCACATAGGCCCAGCGGGCTTCTTCGGGCAGGTAAAAGACATTTTTCATGGTGTAGAATTCCACCATATCCGCATAGGCCTCTTTGCCTTCGGTCAGCAGTTCCTTTCTTCTTTCCTCAAATTTGTCACCGGCGAATTTGAGAAAGATGAGACTTAAGACCACATGCTTGTATTCCGAAGGTTCCACACTGCCCCGCAGTTTGTTTGCGGAATCCCACAGACCTTCTTCAAACCCCATCTGTTTTTTTACTGCTTTTTTTGCCATATTTTTTTCCTGAATCCTTATTTTCCGTGAGTCAGTGTCATTGATCTGAGAAATTCAGTAGATCGAAACGTTTCCGGAGGAGTGCAAAAATTGTATTTTTGCATATGTCAACCGGCAACTGCAACCTTGCAAAAATATAATTTTTGCACTCCGGGACAGTCGTAAAAACGTATCCGGGGAAAACTTTTCGATCTACTGAAATTAGGGACTGCCAAACTGAAAGTTTGGCAGTATTTTCAATATGATTTCAGCGTCCCAAACCTTCGGTTCGGAACGCCGCCGCGCTTACGGAAGGGGCATCTTAGGTTAGCACAGTACTGCCCTCAGGGGAGGGGGCCTGCTGCGGCGACTGCCCCAAAGCCGAGAGCCGGAAATTTTCCCTTTCCCGGGGACTGCCGATAACCGTCAGCAGATCAGTGCCGGAAAAACGGTATTGAACAGTGGGATTCGGATAAAAAATACCCTCGTGAATAACTCCGACCACGGATGCCCCGGTGCGGCTGCGGATTTGCAGTTCCTGAATACTTTTTCCGCAAAAGGGACTGTCCGCGGTCAGCTGAACCCAGGACAGTTCCAGCAGATGACCGGCGTTTTTCAGCTGTGTCATGAGCTGGTAATCCCCGATGTTTTCATATGCGGGTTTGTATAACTGCTGCCGCATGGCATCGCTGTATTTCTGGATCATGGTGGCGGGAATTTTCAGATGAACCAAAGCCTGCCGCGCGATTTCCAGACCGGCTTCCAGTTCCGGCAGAACCACCATGTAAACCCCTTCTTCATAAAGTGTTTCCATCTGCTCTGTGCCCGCGGCCCGCACAACAATATTCAGCCGGGGATTGAGCACTTTTACCTGCCGGACAATGGACCGGGCCGCCACAATGGAGGGGATGGTAATGAGCAGGAGCTCGGCTTTTTCAATTTCCGCGGCCTCCAGTACGATCTCCTGACTTACATCTCCGTAAATCACGGGAAAACCTTCGGTCTTGCACTGTGTAATGCGCTGGTAATTCAGCTCTGCAATTACAAAAGGGACATCCAGTTTTGTCAGCATCTCTGCAATATGCTGCCCCACCCGTCCGCCGCCTGCAATGATTACATGACCGGACAATCCGTGTTCGGGCAGATTGACGGTCTGCAGAGGTTCCCTCCGGAACAGACGTTTTTTCCAGTTATAAAAAGTGGCTGTCAGACCGGACAGGGGCGGGGTGATGACCATGCTGATGACAGCAGTAGTCAGTACCAGGGAATAGAGATTTTTATCAATGGACTGGGTTTCCAGTCCGATTCTCGCCAGCACAAAAGAAAATTCCCCCACCTGAAAAAGTCCGAGTCCCACTGCCAGGGGAACCACATTGCTGTAACCGAAGAGCCGGGTAATGCAGGCAAAAATGAGACCTTTTCCCAAACAGACCAGCAGCACCAGCAGCAGCACGGTTTTTCCTTTGGCAATAAAAAAAGCCGGATCCAGCATCATGCCCACTGATGTGAAAAAGAGCAGACCGAACACATCCCGCAGGGGGATAATATCACTTAAGGCCTGATGACCGTATTCGGATTCACTCAGCACCATTCCGGCCACAAAGGCACCGAAGGCAAAGGAAAGACCGAAAAGCCAGGTGGCATAACCGATGCCCAGCCCCATTGCCATAATGGTCAGCAGAAAAAGTTCTCTGGAATTCCAGCGGGCCGCATAACGCAGCAGACGGGGCAGGAGTTTTGTACCCAGCAGAAACATGGTTCCCAGAAAAAATGCGGATTTCAGCGCGGCTATTCCCAGCAGAGGGAGCCCGGCTTTGGGGTCTTTGAGCTGGGGCAGGATAATCATCAGCGGGACAACCGCCAGATCCTGCACAATCAGCATACCGATCATAACCCGGCTGGAAAGGGTTCCCATCCAGCCCTGATTCATGAGGGTTTTTAAAAGCACCATGGTGCTGGAAAGGGAAATCAGCCCGCCCAGCCACAGGGAGGCCGTTCTGTCCCATCCGAGAAACTGCCCGATAATAAAACCGTAGATCAGGGTCAAAAGAATCTGTATGGGGGTTCCGATAAGGGCCACATTGCGCACAGGTCTGAGTTCGCTGAATGAAAATTCCAGACCCAGGGCAAAAAGCAGCAGGGCCACGCCGATTTCCGATAGCAGCTCAATCTCATGAATATCGGTGATGGCCCCGAGTGTATAAGGGCCGATACAGATTCCCGCCAGAATATAACCCAGAATCAGCGGTTGTTTCAAACGCTGGGCAATCACGGCTCCGGGCAGGGCCGCAATGACAATAATCACAATACTCGATGCAATTCCCATTGATACATTTTCCTTTCTGAAGCTGTCCTGCAAATCTCCGGACAGTGTTCTGCCTTGTTCATTCGGATGATTCTGTAAAGAAAATAAGAAAATCCCTCCCTCCGCCTTTACAAAAAAGGGACTTGTCCCAGGTTTGCAGAATATCACAAAAGACCTTTTATTTAAAGCATATTCCCCGGACACGCCAAGCGCCCTGTAAGATCAGCAGATATATTGACGGTGACCCGGGGTTTTGCTAAAGTGTTTGAGAAAATATTTTTGGGTTTTCTGCAGGTTCAGCAGACGGGAAAGTTTCCGGAGGAGTGCAAAAATTGTATTTTTGCATGGGTCAGCGGAGAGCGGCGGCGGTGCAAAAATACAATTTCTGCCCTCCGGGACAGCAGTAAAACCGTATCCGGGGGAAATTTTTCAATATGCTGAGACTGGGGGAAAAACGAAACCCGGCAGATTCAGTATGCCGGGATTCACTGCATTCACCCCGGCCTGCCCCAAAACAATTATTTGAAACACAATAATAATGCACCGGAGACATTGACGGTGACGCAGGGCTTTGCCAATGCCCCCAACGTTACTGACACAAGGCGGAAAGAATCTGTCCGGAGTCCCCGACTGAAAGTGCGGGACACTGAAATAATTTACAAAAATACTGCCGGACTTTCCGTTTGGCACTCCGTAATTTTCTAAAATCAGTGACATTGTAATGCACCCTGCAGAAAGAACAGAGGAATTGATGCACCGGTACGCAGATCTGAAATACGGAAAAAGGAAAATTTCTTTTACCCTGCCGGATCACGCGGATGTTTATGCTGTCCGTGATCCGGAAATCAATATCACAGCTGCAAAATTCCGCATCCGTCTGGAAAAAGACCTGGAAAACGGAAAATGGGAAAATCCGGACTCCATCGTCATTGCCGTGGCAGACAAAACCCGTCGCTGCGGCTATCCCGAATATCTGCCTGTGCTTACAGAAGTGCTGACGGATTTCGGTGTGAAAGCATCCCGCATCACCTTCCATATTGCTTACGGAACCCATGCACCCCAAAATGATGAAGAATCCCGCGCGGTATACGGAAAATGCTATGATATATTCCCTTTTGTTCATCATGACTGCCGCAGAAAGGAATCCTTTGTTTTTTTGGGAAAGACGGGCCGCGGCACTCCTGTCATGCTGCCCAGGAAAATATATGAAGCAGGATTTCTTATCACCTTCGGGGCAGTATCCCATCATTATTTTGCCGGATACGGCGGGGGACGCAAACTGATTTTTCCGGGGCTGGGTTTCCGGGAGGCTGTTTACCGGAATCACGGGCTTTTTCTGGACAGGAAAAACCGGAAAACAGAAACATTCTGTCATCCGGGAATGCTGGACGGCAACCCCCTGGCCGAAGATCTCGCAGAATATGAAACATACCGCCCAGCGGATCTGGCAGTCCACGGCATTGCAGACAGCAGGGGGAATGTCTGCGATCTCCTGGTGGGCAGGGGAGCATCCCATTTCCGCAGTGCCTGCAGACTGCATGGAAAAAACAGCGAAATCCGCACAGAACAGTCCTATGATACAGTGCTGGCTTCCTGCGGCGGAGAACCCAAAGACATCAATATGATACAGAGTCACAAGGCCATCCATAATGCCGCCGCATTTGTGAAAGACGGCGGTTCTCTCATCATCCTGGCCGCCTGCCGGGACGGTATCGGTTCCCGGACTTTTCTCCCCTGGTTTGACATGGGAAGTTACGGTGCGGCATTTGACAGGCTGGCTGAAAATTATGAGGGGAACGGTGGAACTGCACTGGCTATGATGGAAAAAACACAGCGGATTCGGATTTTTATGATGACGGAACTGCCAGCGGATATTGTAAAACATATGGGGGCGGAAAAAATCACTGAAGAAGATGTCCGGAAGAAAATAAAGGAAAGCAGCAAAAGTCTGGCGGTTTTTCCCCATGCGGCCCTGTCTGTGCGGCAATACTCTTAGGGCGGCGGAGTGCCAAACTGAAATTTTGGCATACTCAGTAGATCGAAAAGTTTCCGGAGGAGTGCAAAAATTGTATTTTTGCATAGGGAGCCGGGAACCGGGGCCGTGCAAAAATACAATTTTTGCACTCCGGGGCAGCTGTAAAACCGTCTCCGGGGGAAACTTTTCGATCTACTGATATTGAAATAATTCGGAGAAATACCGCCAAACTTTCAGTTTGGTACTTCTTGTTTTTTCAGAACAATAGCAGTGGGCAGGGCTTTTCTGATAAATTCCTGAAACATCCGGCTGTCTTTTCCAAAATCAATTTCAATCCCGATGACCGCCAGGGGGATGTCTTTGAAAGCCGGGGAAACCGGGGAAGGCGGAACATCATGGATCCGCATATAGTCTTTTTCTGTGGTGACAATCCATCGGGCCGCTGTTTTCTGTGCTGATTCCCGGATTTGGGCAATATCCGAATCCGAATAGGGGTGATGATCGGGAAATTCCTTTGTTCCCGCAATAACACATCCCAGAGACCTGACTGTGCGGTGAAAATCCTCATTTTTTGCAATACCGGAAAAAAGAAAAACCCGGCAGCCCTTTATATCTGAAATATCCCCCTTTTCCTTTTTCCCTGCTTTTACAACACAATGAAGATGGGGTTGGTGACTGCTTCTGAAAACAGGCCGGTTTCCTGCCATATATTTCAAATACTCCGGAACCGGATTTTCCCCGCAGCGGGTCACAATAAAAGCATCCGCCCGCTTCAGGGCAGAAAGGGCTTCCCGCAGCGGGCCGCGGGGCAGGACATGACCGTTGCCAAAGGGCTTTTTGCAGTCCGACAGCAGCAGATTCAGGTTCCGGCGGATTTTCAGATGCTGATAGGCATCATCCAGGAGAATAATATCCGGCCGGAATTTTTCAATGGCCGACATTCCGGCCGCATAGCGGTTTCTGCCAATGACAACGGGGATATTTTTCAGTTGCAGCGCCATCATAAAAGGCTCATCCCCGGCTTCCCCGGCTGTCATGTAAAGGGCTTTTCCATCGCTGACAATCCCCCTTTTTTTGGAGAATGTTCCCCCGTATCCCCGGCTGAGAATGCAGACGCTGTATCCGGATTTCTGCATCAGCTTTGCCAGATACAGGGTCATGGGCGTTTTCCCGGTTCCGCCCGCGGTGATATTCCCCACAGAAATGACAAAACAGGGAAGGCTTCGGGAGCGGAGAATATTTTTTTCATACAGAAAAGCCCGGAAAGAGACTGCGCTTTTGTAAATCAGGGAAAAAGCATAGAGAATAGCACCTGCAATGCCGCTATCCTTATCCTGCTGTATGATTTTTTCAATCCCCCCGCGGAGTCTGTGTGTGAGTGTGTTTTTCGCTGTCATTTTTTCCCCGTTCCCACGTTCCGGTCATTGAGCCTGCCGAAATGTGCATCAATGCCGTCAGACCTTTCTCCCCCGGAAATGAAATTCCGGACTTATCCCGGTTTATCCCCGAATCCTGAAAATCCCGGTTCAGACATAACATTTTCTCCCCATATATTCAACAGGAATAGTACCTGATAAATGCCTATGAATCACCTGCGGATCAGCCCGCAGAAAACAGTCTGTCAAAAAAATGCAGAATAAATGAATATTTTACTTGATTTTTTTTTTCATAAAATTAACATCTTACAAAATATTATAATTTTTTGAATATATTGGGTGTGTTTACCCCTGCAGGAACACTTGCCAAAATTGCAGGGTAAGAAGTTACAGTGTAATGTAACGCAGTCGCTGAGAAAGGAGTGCGAAAATTATTTTTCGCCCACGCTCCGAAGGAGCGTGGGCGAAAGACCGCTCCGCTTAACTTTCGCACTCCGGGTTTCTCTGAATAACATACTGAATATAATCAGCATGAAACAGTTTTCTCAAAGGGTATGTTACATAACAAAGTTACAGCATTTTACCGCAGTTTCGGGCAGAAGCAGCATGTCGTTGCTTTGTTGGAAACTGTCAATATCACAACCTTATTATAAGGAGGATGTATGACAAAGAGAATTCTGGCAATTGTATTGGCTTTGGCAATGGTGTTCGGTGCAGGTTCGGCTATGGCTGACATGTCCAGCGGAACCGCAGACTATGATGTTACCCTGGGAGATGTCTGTACCGTTGATACCACAGCAGCGACTACTTCTTTCGGTTTCCATCCGCTTATGAGTCCGCCTCTTGCTCCGGTCGGTTCAGGCAGTGTGTCTGCAGGCAGTGTGGATGTAACTTGTAGCCCTGGTGTAAATTATATTCTGGGGGCTGACGGAGGACTGAATGCAGGTGCAACTACTTATCCGACCTTTACTTATGCTGCACCTACCACACTTGCCATGGTTGACGGATCAGGCAATTTTGTCGGTTATTATTTACATGACGGCACTGGATTTATACTTGGAGATGCAGATCTTCCAGGTATTGACCCGCTTTATTCTCCATTTTCTTTAAACCCAACAGGTGCCAACGGCTGGGGCGGAGTCGGAAGCGGTGGGGTTCAGACTTACGGCCTTTTTGCAGATGTGTTCATAGATGATCCCGCACTGGTGGCAGGAACCTATACGGATACGGTTACATTTACAGTGGTCTGGTAAACCGAATCTGAAAAACTGTTAATTCGTTCCACTCGTTCCCACGCCCATTTCGGCAAGCTCAATGACCGGAGCGTGGGAACGAAGCATATTCATAAATCCGGAGTGCCTGCACTCCGGATTTCTTTTATCTTCTGAACTTGTGCAGGCAAAATCTTATGATTGAACAAAAAATACAATATTATCATGCTGTTGAATCTTTAAAAGTTTCCAAATTTACAAATCTTTAACATATTGAAATTACAACATATCCAAAAATACTTATTTGGATAAATATAGACATAATATATTATTGTTTCAGGTAGTTAAAATGATTAAACCGCAAAATAGCTGCGCAAGTTCAGTATCTTTATACTTGATACTCGCCCAATACCGTTACGTTAAGGGACGCGGAGTCCCGAACTGAAAGTTTGGGACGGTGAAATGATGCGGAAAATCCTGCCAAAATTCCGTTTCACTTCATTTTGGCACTCCAAAAATTTCTTAACTTCATGGCCTTGAAACAGAGACTCGTTACGGATTTATCCGTTTTCAGGAATTTATCCTTTATGATTCTGTCCCGTTCCGTTTTGCTTTTCACAATTCTGGCTGCCCTTGTCTTTACCGGCATTCAGTCAGCAGCCGCATGTACTCTGTCTTTGACTTCCTCCGGTTTCGGCAACAGTGACGGAACTGCGGACATTGGCCCGCTGCAGGCTGGCGCGGCACAGGTGCAATGCTCAACCGCATACCGGATTGGCATGGACGGCGGAACCAACCTCTCCGGAACCCGGCGACTGAGTGACGGGGCCGGAAATTATATCAGCTATTATCTGTGGCAGGACGCGGGAGCCAATATTCAATGGGGCGATAACGGCATGGGAACAGCAATTCCCTATCCGGCTGATCCGCTTACTGCCGCTGGAACCGGTTCCGCTGTCACACATCCGGTATATGCCACTGCTCTGACATCCGGTGCTTTTCCCCCCGGAATTTATACGGATTCAATCCGGGTAACGCTGATATGGGACCCTTACGGCCCGACGGACAGAACCGATGCCCTGCTTTCCCTGTCCCTCACGCTCACCGGCAACTGCACCCTGAACACCGGCGGTCTGAACGGATTCGGCACCTGGCCTGCGGGTTCCTCTGATTTGCAGAACATGGCTTTGGGAGTGGTGACTGTCACCTGCACACCGGGAGTCACTTTCTCCGTGGGCATGGCCGCGGGACAGCATTGGGACGGCAGTATGCGGAATATGGCAAACGGTCCGGAAAATGTTCCCTATATTCTATGGGGTGACAGCGCGGGAACACTGCCCTGGGGAGATGCCGGTCTGAACCTTATAGAACCGGCATATGTGGAAACCCATTCGGCTCCCGCACAGAACAGTAACGGAACCGGGACTCCCCAGAATTTTTTTGTATGGGGAAATGCCCTTATCAGCGGAAAACCCGCGGGAACCTATACCGATACCGTAACCATTACAGTGGTGTGGCCCTGATTCAACTATATGATCCTCGTTCCCACGCGGAGCATTCCTCGTTCCCACGCTCCGCGTGGGAACGCACAGGGGGACGCTCCGCGTCCCGCAATGAAAACCGGACGCGGAGCGTCCGAACCGCATTCCCACGCGGAGTGTGGAAACGAGATGAAGGTGGAAAAAATGCATATCCGAAAACCGATTCTGTTGTTAATGCCTTTAAGGTGATGGATAAAAACCCCGTAGGGGTGTCAGAGAATAGCCCGGCAATTTATTGCCGGGACATGGTTATCAGAATTATCAGAGTCCCGGAGGGACGGCAGAAAGATTACAACTGTTTCTGCCGTCCCTCCGGGACTGAAAAAGATATTCCCTATATTTCCCGGCAGTAAACTGCCGGGCTATTCTCTTTCTGTCCCTACGGGACAGATTCCTCATTCCCACGCTCCGCGTGGGAACGCACAGGGGGACGCTCCGCGTCCCGCAATGAATTAACCGGACGCGGAGCGTCCGAACCGCATTCCCACGCGGAGCGTGGGAACGAGATAAAGGTGGAAAAAATGCGTATCCGAAAAACGATCCTGTTATTATAGATCGGAAGTATTATCTGCGTTCCTTCAATGACACAGGCCAAAGCCCTGATTAGCGTCTGGCCCATCAAAGTTTTTCTTTATCCTGACCGGAAAACCGGAGAGGTGAACCTGACCAACAAGGGCGAGTATGAAGTGAATGCCCAGGTCTATGCCAAAAGCTGGGATGTGGATGAAAACGGAAAATTCATTGAAACCGATACCGGCGATTTTGTATTCTATCCCCGGCTTCTGACAATTAAGCCCGGTGAGGAAAAAAAACTGCGGATAGCCTATGACGGAGATTTTCCCCCTTTGGAAAAATCCTACCGGCTCTATGTTTATGAACTGCCGGAAATTGAAAAACCGGAAAAACAGGCGGAAAAAGTGGCACTCGGTTTTATTCCCCTGCTCCGGCTCAGTCTGCCCCTGTTTGTCAGTCCTTCCAAAACACCGCCTGCCCCGCAGGCATTGGCAGAAGAAATTGAGAAAACGGATAAAGGTGTAAAAGTGGCCGTGAAAAATCCCGGAAACCACCATATCACCCTGCAGCGTGTTTTTGTGCGCCTCACAGGGCAGAATGGGAATTCCATAGCAGAAGGCGAAGCCAAACCGCATATCCTGCGTATTTTACCGCAACGCAGGGTATGGGTGGACATTCCCATAGAAAATCTCCCTGATACCACCAAAATCCTGAATTCCGAAGTCCGTTTTTCCCTGGAAGGTCTGAAAGAAGAGATAAAGCAGTCTGTTCCTTTCGGGCAGAATCAGGCAGCGGAAAATGCACCGGCAAAAGAGCAGCAGCAGGGGGGCGAAACCCACCAGTAACAGGCAGTGCCGTTTCTGCAGGACTTTTTATTTTTTCCGTGTCCTAAATAAAAAACATTGTAATCAGACAAATCCGTTTAATATAATTTAAATCAGCCACGAATAACACGAATCTGCACGAATTGCACAAACCATAATTCGTGCAGATTCGTGTTATTCGTGGCCATACCATTAAATATGATGAGTAATGGTATATGTACAAAATCCGACTGTTCTGCCTGCTGATTCTTATTTTCATCCTGTACGCTGCATCCTCCGCATCAGCAGAAGCGGATCGCGTGGTGCTGGAAGTCATTGTCAACGGTCAGAACATCGGTCAGCAGGTTCTTCTTCTTACTCCGGGTGATGACGTGCGGGTATCTCCGGAATTTCTGAAAATGCTGCGGCTGCGGGAAAAATTCCGTCCGGTTCCGGACAAAGAAATACAGGGGCAGAAAATTTCCCTTCGTTCCCTTGCCCCTTTCCTTCAGTTTCAGATTGACCACAGCAATGCCGCACTGACCATAGCTGTAAGCCCGGACTGCTTTGAAAGCACTGTGATTGAAAAACCGTCCCCGCCCTCCGCATCTGCGGAAAATGACCATTTTCTCCATCCCCGCCCCTTTGCGGCCTTTCTCAATTACCGGATACAGGCCGATTACAGCGAAGAGGACAGTTTTCACACCTGCAGCCTTCCTGCCGAACTCGGCGTAAACTGGAAGAAAATTTTTGCCTTCAGCAGTTTTCAGGCGCGGTTCAGCGATGAGGATGAAGATTTCTCCCGCCTGATGACCCATCTGACATGGGATGATCCGGAACAGATGCAAAGACTGATTTTCGGTGATTTCAACGCACCTTCCACTGATCTGCTCGGCGGGGGACTGTACGGGGGAATCTCCTGGAGTACACGGTTTTCCATGAACCGGGATTTCAAACCCTTTCCCGGCCTGAATACCGCAACAGTGATTGAAACACCGACCCATGCGGAACTCCGGCGCGGCGGCCATATCATCAAAGAATGGGAACTGCTGCCCGGCCCTGTGCTGTTCAGCGATCTGGAATCCTACGGAGCCGGGGACGGTCAACTGCTGCTGCGGGATATATACGGAAGGGAGCGGATACTGGACCTTCCCGCACTTCTGAACGGTCAGGATCTGCTGCGGGAAGGTGTGCATGAATTCAGCTATAACATCGGCTTTCCCCGTGAGGATTTCGGACAGTCCGACAATTCCTACGGAGATATTGCCGCCCTGGGTTTTCACCGCTACGGCTTCACAGACCGCATCACAGCGGGATTTATTTTTGCATGCCAGGAAGATTTTTTCAGTATCGGCCCGACCCTGGGGTTCCGCCTGGGCAAATACCATTCATCCGAACTGGAAACCCTGTACAGCAATAATGAGGGGGAGAGCGGATACGGCCTGTCTTTCCGGCATAATTTCCGATGGAAAGATTTTTCCGCCTGGTTGTCTCTCCGGGAATATTCCCGTAATTTCAGCACACCGACACTGAAAAACAGCAGTCAGGAAAACCGGCAGCAGTATATGCGGAATCTGAGTATCAGTTATACACCACCGAAGATCGGCGGATTCAGCTTCAGTTACAGCACATACCGCACCTGGGAGGAAGACCCCGGAGCCAGACTGACCCTGACTTACAACAAAAACATTTTCAAACGGATTTCCATGTCTTTCACCCTGCGGACTGGAATACAGGGAGAAGATGAGGATGAAATCGGGCTGAGTTTTCACTATACTCCGGGCAGTGAAAAAGAGAAAAAAATTTTCGACAGCGCTGCTTACCGCTTGCGGGATACCGAAGAAAAAGACATGGAGCATGAACTCAGTATTCAGAAAAATGCCGGTTCCGGCAAAGGTTTCGGATACAATATGACGATTTCCCATCATGATGGAAAATCCGGCGGGAGCGTAAGAACGGATTACCGTCATGAGCGGGGCATCCTGAGCACATCCTGCACCCGTTCCCCCGGAAATGATACAACAAACGGTTTCCTGAGCGGAGCGGGAGGTATGGGCCTGCTGGACGGCGGACTGTATTTCGGCAGACCTGTGATTGACAGTTTTGCCGTGGTGAAAGTGGAGGGACTGGATGATGTACCGGTTTACAGCAACGGCAGTCTGGCCGGTATCGTTGACAACGGAGATACCCTGCTGGTTCCCAATCTCAATTCCTATCAGGAAAACCGCATAGAAATCCATCCCGCGGATCTGCCGGTCAGTTTTGAACTGGAAAACAGAAAATACGATATAAAAATCGCCCAGAGCGGAGGCGCAGGAGCGGATTTCAGGGGATACCGCTACCGTGCGGTAGAGGGAAATCTGTACCTGCTGTCACCGGACGGCAAAAAAGAATATCTGAGTACTCTGCCATTGGAGACAGAAGTAAACGGAGAAAAAAGAACAGCTTTCAGCGGCCGGGAAGGATATTTCTATCTGGAAAACCTTCCGCCGGGTGAGTATGTGCTGAAAGTACTGCGCGCAGACGGTGACTGCAAAGCCCGGCTTATTGTAGCGGAATCGGATAAAATTGTCAGCAGCCTCGGAGAAGTGATCTGTAAACCGGATGAATAGCGGTAAGGGATTATCCGTGTGTAAGATAATTATTTGGGGTGGGCCGGAGGGAGGAACGAAGCCCCAGCATCCTGAATCTGGACTGAAAAACGCAGACTTCCGAAGTTTTCAAAACTTCGGAAGTCTGACGGGTAAATCATTTATTTATCAGTCATCAAAGGTCGGGCGGGGAAGCATACCGGCCCGTTCGGCAATTTCAGGAACCTTGTGTTCCCATTCAATGGCCATGAGGTGAATGCCGGCCACGCCTTTCATTTCCTTAAACTCCTCAATCTGCTCACAGGCGATTTTTATGCCTTCCTCGGCATATTTCCCTTTGCCTGCGCCCTGAAGGCGTTTAATCAGTTCATCGGGCACATCCATACCCGGCACACTGTTTTTCATGTATCGGGCCATACCGAGACTCTTTAAGGGGGTCACACCGGCCAGGATATATACCTTTTCCGTCAGTCCCATATCATTGGCCTGCCGCACCCATTCCCGCATTTTTTTCATATTATAGATGCACTGGGTCTGGATAAAATCCGCACCGGCCTCAATTTTCTTGGCCAGACGGTGGACCCGCCATTCAAAAGGTTCGGCAAAAGGGTTGGCGGCCGCACCGATAAAGATTTTGGGCGGTTCGTCAATTTTCGCACCGCTGAGAAAAAGCCCTTCATCCCGCATTTTTTTTGTCATGCTGATGAGCTGCATGGAATCAATATCAAACACACCTTTTGCATTGGGATGATCGCCGAACTGCTGATGGTCTCCCGAAAGGCTGAGCATATTCCGTATGCCGTGGGCAGATGCGCCCAGAATATCCGCCTGCATGGCCAGCCGGTTCCGGTCACGGCAGACCATCTGATAATTGGGTTCCAGACCTTCCTCAATGGCGATAAGGGATGCGGCCCAGCTTGACATACGGACCATAGCCGTCTGATTATCCGTAATATTTACAGAATCCACCATGCCTTTCAGGGGAGCGGCTTTTTCTCTTACCGCCTCCACATTGGAGCCTCGCGGGGGACCGAGTTCGCCAGTAAACGCAAAATGTCCGGCAGTCAGAACCTTTTCCAAATTACTTCCTGATTTCATGTCGCATTACCTCTCGATTTAAGGTTACGGGTTATCGGTTCCAGCATGACCGATCCCCCTGCTGTATCCGTATACATGTCTCTTTTTCACCGATAGATTTTCGGAAAACAGATTCCCTGTTCTGCCCCATCTGTACCGGTATTTATTGCATCTGTTTATTACATCATGCCCGACTTCGGCCTGAAAGGGGCGGGCCTGTGAAATTTATTTCCTGAAAATGATATAAGTTTGCAAATACATAAAAAATAATTATTTCCCGCATCTGATGAAGGCAGTTTATCCGAAAAAGCAGAATTTCAGACCGGGAACATAAAAGAGAATAATTAATCTTTTTTCACTGTATATGTCAATAAAAAGTCTGTATTTTTTCCTTAAAATTGTTTTCATTTTTTATCTGTTCAGAAAATTGTTAAAAAAGTGGCGAATTTCGTAAAATAAAGAAAAAATTTTTTGAGCGATGTGACATAACCCATGCTGCAAAATTTGCAGTTCCGGAATGATTGAGACAAATAGTTTGAAATCCGTCATCTTTATTTGTAGATACAATTTTCAATAAGCTGTTTTTTTCAATATTCTTATTTATTTTTCTTCAAATATTGCAGATTTGACGGATCAGTAAAAATCAGAAAGCCCCTCCGTCCGGCAGAAGCCGGAGCTCGGAACATACTGAAAAAAATAAAGGATTATGTCTTCCTCCGAAATGGGGGGATTGGGAATTTGGAAATCCGGACTTTTTCATTGTCCCCTTTTTCCGGGCAAAGGGAATCGTAAGGCAGCAGCACTGATTTTCATCCTGACGAGGCACTGTTTGTCCGGAAACAAATCTGATGGTCACGTAAAAGTCCGAAAAACAGGTTTTGATACATTAACACTCTGATTTTATGAATAGCAATTTTTAAAATCCGGATTTCTTACCGATGCATCAAATTTTTTTTCAGGTAGGAAGCCGATAAAAAAGCAGCCCCTGCTTATTAATAAAAGGTTCTGGCATTCAATATGCATATCTGAAATGGTATAAATGTTTATACGTTTTTTTGGGCAAATCGGGAAAATAAATAATTTTTTGATATGAATTTCATCGTAAATCAATGACAGTGTGCATAAAAACGGCGGCATGTCATTTTTATCCTTGAAAATGGACAAAAAATTATTTATTATGTATTAAGAAAAAGCCAAACTCATTGTGAAGTGAGGACGGAAAGCCACGGGTCTTATGGGGAGACAGCCGGGCTGCCTTAATAAAGTTGCGGTGAAACTGCATTGTGCGGTTTCATCAGATTAAAAACTTTTTTAAGGCATGGAGGATTATTATGAAAAAACAATTTATACTGGCTCTTGGCATTTTATTTGTTTTAATCTGTACCGTCAGTTCTGTACAGGCCGACATTATTGCCGACAGATATGTCGGTGCAGAACCGACCATGAATTACGGCCCCTGGGATGTTATCGGAAAGGACTATTACTTCGGCATTGACAGTGTCAGGGTATCGGCAGATGAAGATTTTTATTTTATAGATATATATACGGCTTTTGCAGATAATGTCGGCATTAAGGATGTTGCCCTCGGAGACCTTTTCCTGAGTACAGACGGATGGAATCCTTACGGAAGCAGTCCCTACAGAGAAGACAATGCCTATAACGGGGAAAGCTGGGAATATGCTCTTGCCCTGGACGATCACCTCGGAAGCAGCGGCTCCTGGAATCTGTATTCTGTGGATGATCAGAATATCCTTATGGCGGACCATGAATCCGGAAGTTACCGGGCAGGCCAGGAAGTGCAGTATGACGGTTCCGGTCAGCATTCCCTGTCTTCCGGCAGCTGGTACCTGAATGATGCGGATAACGATAATGCATATGATTATCTCCGCTTTGAAATCGGAAGAAATCTGTTTGAAGATAATGGCTGGCTGGCCCTGACCGAAGGCAGTGAGTACGGATTTCACTGGACCATGACATGCGGAAATGATGTCATCGAAGGGGCTTTTGATCCGGTCCCTGAGCCTGCAACAATGCTGCTTCTGGGAAGCGGTCTGGCAGGACTGGGGATTCTCAGACGCAAAAGAAATATCTGATCAGGAATCTGAATATTGTATAAAAAAGGAGGGTATGTTACATACCCTCCTTTTTTATTGCCTGCCATATTTGATGAATCGGTAAAAAGTCCAAATTTCAAAAATCGCTATTAATAAAATCAGAGTGTTAATATGTATCAAAACCTGATTTTCGGACTTTTTACGAATCCATCATATTTGTTTGCAACAGTTCGATAAAAAATTCGACCTGAATAATTTCAGCCGGTTATAGTTTTATGCTCTGTAAATTCGGAAAAAATTACCGAACCATTGATTTGATGAACCCGTAAAAAGTCAGATAATCCGTCAATTCCGGCCAAAGCAGGAGTGCATAACCTGCTGAAAAAAAGGATTCCGGATTCCGCCGGAATGAGACAAACCTGAAAATTCAGGCTGCCCGCGGTTTATCCAATATGAAAATATGAAAATATCCTCCTGTATTGTCAGGGTTAAAATGACGGGTACCCGGTACATCTGCGGAACCGTAAGGGCCTGCTGCATACGCCCGGCATAAACGGACTTCGGGGCGTATGCAGCAGGCCCTTACAGGAGTGACATAAGCCGTTATTCAAAACTTGACAGCGCACTCCGAATATTTACATGCTTTCACCTATTGAAAAAAAACTGTAAATCATATATGATTATAAAGTGTGCAAATCACCTTATAATTAACCGGAGAAAACATATTTCCGGCAAGTCCCCCCTTGCTCATTATGTGAAAAACCGTATCATGAGGGAATCTGTATGGAAGATAAGATCAATATTTTGCCTAAAATTGATTATTATGTGAAACTGCTCCTGAAAAAAAGGTGGGTTATCATCACATCCTTCTGTATATTCATGGTTGCAGGGATGTTTCTGTCTGTAACGCTGCCTGAAATATACAATGCAGGTACATTAATTATTGTGGTACCCAAAAGTATTCCGGATAAATTTGTGCCCTCACTTCAGGAACAGGATACACATGAACAGATACTTACCATTGAGCAGCAGATTAAAAGCCGTTCCAATATAGAAAAACTGATTGAAAAATTCAAACTGTTTTCAGGCGATGAATATGTGCATATGTTTCCGGAAGATAAAATTGACATTATCCGGAAAAAAATTATGCTCAAAGTTACGAGATCCCGCGGCGGAATAGAATCCTTCCGGATTGAATATGAAGGCAGGGATCCGAAAGAGGTAAAAGATGTTGTAAACTGGCTTTCTACCACCTTTATTGATGAAAGTGTCAAATTAAGGGAATCGCAGGTATTCGGAACCAATGAATTTCTCTCCGATGAGCTGGATTCGCTCCGGAGCAGGCTGCAGATTATTGAATCGGCTATAAAGGATTACAGAAAAGAACATTACGGAGAGCTTCCGGAGGAGCTTTCATCGAATCTGGCCGCACTGCAGCGGCTTCAGGAACAGCTGAATGAAAAACAGCAGAATATCAGAGATGCCAAAAACAGATTGATTTTAACAGAAAATCAGATGGCTGTTTCCCAATTCAATCTGGGGGAATCTCTGATTATGCCGGAAAGCGGTACAGACGGGGAAAATGCTGAAACCGGGAGTGTTTCGGAAATTGACCGGATCAGGGATACACTCCGGCAGCTAAAAACAAAATATACAGATCAGCATCCGGACGTTGTCCGTCTGACAGCCATGCTCTCAGAACTTGAAGCGGCATCGGGGGAAGCCGGAGGTTTATCAGAAAATGAGACCGATGAAAATCCGGAAACAGAGGGAGCCGGTACGGGGCCGGAAAAAACAGAAGAAATGCCAGGTGAAGATGCAATTCCCGGTGAAAACAGTATGGATGCCTCCCCCTTTTACTTTGAACTCATGATGCAGCGGGATGAAATTACAAACGAAATAAACACTTACAGGGAAGAACTGAAAAATGTTGAAGAAAAAATTGAAAAATATGAAAAGCGCATAGAATATACTTCCAGAGTTGAGCAGGAACTGATAGACCTAAACAGAAACTATACAAACCTGCAGCGGACATACAACAACCTTCTGGATAAAAAACTGGAATTTGATATTGCGGTGAATCTGGAAAAAAAACAGAAAGGAGAAAAATTCCGGGTGGTGGATGAAGCCAAACTTCCGCAGAAACCTGTGGCTCCCAATATCCGGCTTATATTTGCCGCATGTATTCTCGGCGGAATCGGGATGGGTCTGGCAGTGATTCTGCTGTTCGATTTTATAGATAATACAATTAAAATACCTGAAGACATTGACAGCAAACTGCAGATTCCTCTGCTGTCCACGATTCCTGAAATCCGAGCGTCAAGACATTTTTTTCTCCACAGGGTCAATCAGGTATTAACAGGTATTTCTCTGATGATTGCTTTCACACTTTTTTCGGTTTTCGCTCTGTTTGCGATTAAAGGGGCAGACCGGGCACTGGAACTTGTGAAAAAGGTGGTGGACCTGTAATGAAATTTGGAAAAAAGTGAAATTTTTCAAAGGGAAAAAGCAAAGCAGGGGTTCGGAAAGGCAGCCGGAGTCTTTGGGACAGGATAAGGATTCTGCCGGACAAAGGCCTGGGGATAAGCATAAGACCGAGGATGTATTCGGAATTATCACGACAGAAAAACCGGGCTTTTTTGAAGCGGACCAGTTCAGGGTTCTCAGGACCAAACTTTTTTTTCCGGCTTCGGGCAAACGTCCCCGATCCATTGCTGTAACCGGTGCAGAAGTTGGTGAAGGAAAATCATTTATTGCAGCAAATCTGGCGGTATGTGCTGCGCAAAATGTGGATGACCGCCAGACACTGCTCATTGACTGTGATATGAGGCTTCCCACCATTCACAGAATGTTCGGTTTTGAAGACGGGCCGGGATTAAGCGATTATTTGTCCGGAGAAATCCCTTTGTCCGCAGTTCTGCGGAAACCCCCTGCTGATAAACTGACGATTCTGCCCGGGGGGCGGTTGCCCGATAATCCGTCCGAGCTTTTATCTTCAACAAAAATGTCACTGCTCCTACAGGAGGTGCAGTCAAGATATGAAGACCGTTATATTATCATTGACCTCCCCTCGCCCAGACTGATTGCCGAGGCGGAGCTGGTTGTCCGCCAGGTGGACTGTGTGATTATTGTTGTAAGTTACGGACAGACACTGACTTCCCATGTGAATGAACTGATAGATATTATAGGGAAAGACAGGATTTCGGGCATTGTTTTCAACCGTTTTGACACCAGTATGCACTCATCACTGTACAGAATGTACAAAAAATTTATCCGAAGAAAATAGTCAATTCTCATGCTGAAAATATTCAAGCAGTATTATCCTGTCCGTAATATATTTTTTGTCATCGGCGAGTTTCTGGTCATCTGTTCTTCTGTTCTGTCTGCCAATTTTATTCTTTACGGCACCGGGATATTTGTTGGAAACTGGGTACTGATTTTTAAAATTATCCTGATTGCCTGGATATGCCAGATATGTCTTTATTATAATGATCTGTATGATTTAAAAATCACAGATAATTTTTCGGAACTCAGCACCCGTCTTCTGCAGGCACTGGGGGCTTCGGCCATTATTCTGGCAGGTATTTATGCTGTTTTTCCCGGTGCAAGTATCGGTCTGCGTGTATTTATCGTCTGTGTCGCCTTTGATATTGTATTTATTGTTTCCTGGAGACTGGGATATACACTGATTCTCAAATACCGGATTTTTGATGAAAAAATTGCATTGCTGGGGTCCGGCGAACTTTCCAAAAATATTTTCCATGAAGTGCTGGACAGAAAAGACTGCGGATATGTCGTGTCTGCTGTATTTCTGGAAGGGCCGAAAATTTCCGATAATGTAATGCGGAAATACGCGGATAACCGGAAAGATCTTCATATTATTGATTCGGGATATCATGAAAATCTTTGTGAATTTTCCAAAAGTACGGGAATCAGAAAAATTGTTGTGGCGCTGGAAGATAAGCGGGGAGGAAAATTTCCGACAAAAGAGCTGCTGAAATGCAGGGTGGACGGTATTGATATTCTGGAGGGAACCACTTTTTATGAAATGCTGACCGGAAAACTGATCGTGGATCATATTAATCCCGGGTGGCTGATTTTTTCCGACGGATTCCGGAAGTCACGCACACAGCGTTTTTGCAAACGCAGTATTGATTTGCTGCTTTCTTTTTTTATGCTGATATTTCTTTTCCCCCTGATTCTTTTTATTGCATTGCTGATAAAGCTTGACAAAAAAAAACCGGAACACGCATTTGCAGACATCTGGAAATATTTTAACAGGATATGCTCTGAGGAAGGTGTCTGCCCGAAGGATAAAATCCGCTTTCTGATAATGGAAAAACTGAATATGGAAATAACAGAGGGGGTCGCCTGTTCTTTTAGGGAAATCTGGCAAGCATTCAGGGCCCGTTGTTCCGCAAAAAATGAAGCATTTTCTGACGCGCTGCAGGCAATAATGAAATCCTATATTGATTTCAAAGAACCGGAAGATGACTCGGCCAGCCCTGTATTTTTTTCCCAGGAAAGAATGGGGGAGAAGGGTAAGATATACAATATTCTCAAATTCCGTTCCATGATTGTCAACGCAGAACGTTTCAGCGGGCCGATGTGGGCAGGTGAAGACGACAGACGCATTACCCGCATCGGGAATTTTATACGGAAATGGCGCATAGATGAAATTCCCCAGCTCTGGAATGTGCTCAAAGGCGAAATGAGTTTTGTCGGGCCGCGGCCGGAGCGGGAGCATTTTGTCAGGCAGCTGGAGCAGACCATTCCCTATTTCCGGGAAAGGTTATCCGTAAAACCGGGAATTACAGGATGGGCACAGGTTTGTTACGGTTACGGTGCTTCGGAGGATGATGCAAAAGAAAAGTTGAATTATGACCTTTTTTATATTAAAAACATGTCTATTGCAATGGATTTAATGATTGTACTCCGTACCATCAAAATTGTCATTTTTGGAAAAGGAAGATAGTGCTCTGTCAGGACTAAAAATTGGGGTTGGGCATCGCATAATTTATTTACACAATTATAAATATAAATCGGTTTACCCTAAAATTAAGCTCTGACAAAGCAATAGTTTTTACCGCAAATGACGGAAATTTTTTGCTTTTGATCTGTTCTGCCTGAATGTTTTTCAGTCTGTGTTTTTTAGAAAATGAATTAGCGCAAATTTTCGGTAATTCACAATGCGGAGCTATATATTTACATCGGGGTGTCTGATGATCGGGAGATGGGAGTTATGAAAAAAAACAGCATATGTATGCTTTTATTCTTTTCCGGAATATGCGCCATTCTGTCCTTTTCCTGTGCTGACAGCCGCTTTTCCGAAACAAAAGAGCTTATCGGTCTTTCTTCTGCTGTGAGTCCGAAAACCTATCTTATCGGGAAAGGAGACATTCTGGAAATCATCACCTGGAAAGAACCGGATTTCTCCAGAGAGGCCCTGGCCGTCCGGACGGACGGAAAAATCAGTTTTCCCCTGCTGGAGGATATACAGGCAGCGGGCCGGTCCCCGGGTCAGGTCAGGGATGAAATTGAAGAAAAACTTAAATTCTATGTCACCCATCCGGTTGTTTCTGTTTCTGTCAAAGCCATGGAAAGCCAGAAATTTTACATTATCGGAGAAATTAACAAACCCGGAGAATATCCTCTGGCAAAGAATCTGACGGTTCTTCATGCCATTGCTTTGGCCCAGGGCTTTACCGAATGGGCGGAAACAGATGATATTGTGCTGATACGCCATGAAAACGGAAGTGAGAAACGGATTGAGATTGATTTTGAAGAGGTGGTGGACGGAAAAAAACCGGATCAGAATGTCCGGATCCGGGCAGATGATATTATCGTTGTTCCCTGAAATATGCAAATGTCTTCAAATTGTCCATGCCTTACAACTGTCTCCGCATTTATCTGTTTCCTGCTGATAAACATCCTCTGTTTTGTTTACGGCAATCAGGTTTCTTTTGCAGGGGGGCATATCAATATCCGTCCTGTGATAACAGTGGATGAAGAATATACCGACAATCTGTTCCTTGCGGATTCGGAGAAAGAAGAAGACATTGTCACCCTGATTTCTCCGGGAATTCTTATTGAAGCCGCTGACAGAAGAAATTCTCTCCGTTTTTCATATAATGCCGGTTACAGTCTTTATAAGCGGTTTTCCGAATATAATGCCTGGCGTCATAATTCACTGCTCAATGCGTCCCTGGGGATTTTGAAACACAGCCGGATGCAGTTCAGCAATTCATTTGTTCTGACAGAGGAACCGGAGGAGGAGATTGAAAACCGGGCGGAAGAGGACAGCGGCACCTCCCCCCGGCAGGAAGCGGAAACGGAAACTGTGCGCAGAAGCCGGGATCGCTATTACAAAAATTCTTCCCGGATCAGTCTGCGTCATCCGTTCGGAAAAGCAGATTTTTTTTCACTTGCCTACACCCTGGATATTCTGAAAAATGAAGATTTGACGGTACGGGATGAAATAAGGCACCGTCCTTCCTTTTTTTTATCTTACTGGCCGGTCCCCGGACGTTTGGGAACGGATTTCAGCATTTCCTATTCCAGAAATGATATTTCCGATGCCGAAGATAATCCCGGTTATCTGGAAGAATACCTGAACCCCTCTGTGTATGTGAAATACTGGTGGATTCCGGGGCGGCTGCTGATTCAGCCCGGACTTATGTATGAAAAGGGCCTGAGTTATGACAATCGGCAGACGGGGGATGAAGGCATAAGGGATGAAGCGGATGACAACCGTTATGAAAGTATCCGCCCCTCCCTTAAACTGTTCTGGCAGATTTCCCGTCATAACCGCGCGGAAACCGATGTTTATTATAACAAAAGCATTACTTATACCGATGAGGGTCTGAGCGATCCTTCGGATGATTTCCAGAATGCGTATGCGTCTTTTACACTGACCCGGCAGTTCAGCCGGAAACTGGAGGCATTTGTCACTTATACGCTTTCCCGCACCGAATACAGGGGGAAGGGGGCCGGTACGGATGAGGATTCCGAAGATTACACAGTGCATGAACCCTCTCTGGGAATCCGCTATATACTGGCAGAAGGTCTGCCGCTGCATCTGCGCATCGGTTATCTGGTACGGAACAAAGAAATCACAGGAAAAGAATCTGCCATTACACTCAACGGTGATTTGGGAACCTGGAAATTCTGCCGGTACGGTTCTGTGACATTCCGGGCCGCCAGCGGTTATAATGAAGATCATTTCGGTGCGGAGAATCTGGGATTCGGTTTTTATTATAATGCGGATATGAAAGCAGAATATGTTTTTTCTCATTATCTTACCGGCAATATGTATGGAAGATACCTGCGGAACCGTTATCTGGACAATGAAGAAAAAGGGGGGGATACACGCAATGACAGAACCTGGGAACTGGGATGCGGTCTGACGTATCAATCAGAAAAATGGTGGTTTATGCGCCTTGATTATATATACCGGAATGTGAATTCCACTGCATCCGAAGACAGTTATGAAGACAATCGGATTATTTTGAAAATGGGCTTGTCCCCCGGGAAAGGGATTCGGATATGGTAAAAAGGAAATCGGATTATGTGGTCTGCATGTTTATATTTCAACTTCTCTTTCTTCTCCCGCCCGCTTACGGGCAATGTCCGGATGCCATGACAGCATACTGGAAGATGGATGATGAGGCAGCAGAAGTCTGTACGGACGCGGTGGGCGGAAATAACGGACAGTGTGCCGGAGAATGTCCGGTTCCCACCCTTTATGGCCGGGTAAACTCCGGCAGGGTGTTCAAAACAGCTTCCGGTATCCGCATTCCGGCAGATCATGTTTTTAACTGGGAAGCGGATGAGAGTTTCAGTATTGCCTACTGGGTAAAAAAACAGCCCGGTACACTTTCCGGTGATGAGGTTGTCATCGGACGCGGGGATGATTCCGGTGAAAATTCCGGAAGTCTGAAATGGTGGTCAGGCATTGCCAGCGGAGGGGTTGCCTCTTTTTTCATCCGTGAAAATCAGGGGAAGGAATACCGTCTGAACGGAAATAAAAATCTGGCGGACGGATACTGGCATCATATTACTGTCGGGAAAGACGCGGAAAAAAAAGAATACTTTCTGTATGTTGATTTGGAACCGGAGGGAACCGCGGTTTACAGTAATGCAGGGACACTTGTTTCCGAAACTGCGGATCTGCGCATCGGATGGCTTGATGCAGGGGATAAACTGCATTTCAGAGGGATACTGGATGAAATTGCCATATATAAGAAAAGAATCCCGGAAACAGATATCTTCCGGCATTATTTTGACGGTCTGGCCGGTATTCGCAGGGGCTACTGCGATCCGCTTCCGGAGATCCGCATCATGCCCCTGGGTGACTCTGTCACTGTCGGAGTGACAGAAGAGCTTCCGGCAGAATATATGACCGGATACCGCTTCAGTCTTTTTGCAAATCTGACAAACTTCGGATATGAAATTGATTTTACGGGGACCCAGCGTTTCGGCGAAGCCGTGTCCTCTTCTTTTGATGCAGACAATGAAGGGCATCTGAAAGAAATGCCTGAAACTCCGGACGATCCCTCTGCCGAAACTCCGGAAGGATGGACATCTGCTGAAATCGCGAAGCATGTCTACGGATGGCTTGCTGCCAATCCCGCGGATATTATACTGCTGCATACAGGCACTTATGACATGAAAAGCCATGCCGGAGACGTGTCGGATATTCTGGATGAAATTGACCGCTTCAGCAAAGATATTCCTGTGGTTCTTGCCCTGATTATCAATCAGAATCCGGAAAATCCGCTGATTAGCGCATTTAATTCCAATCTTTATGCCATGGCCCTGGAGCGGATTCGCAACGGAGATAAAATTATTCCTGTAAATATGCACAATATTCTCACTGGTGAGGACGATATGTGGGAAGACGGCATACATCCGAGTACCCGGGGGTATCATAAAATGGCCGATGCCTGGTTTTCCGCACTGCTGCAAAACCCCGCTTCCGCACCTCTTGCAGACGGCGGTGCGGATATTTCCGCTACAGAAGGCAGCACTGTGACACTGGATGCTTCGGATTCTTTTGATCCCAACGGCCCGATTGCCTCTTACGAATGGAGGCAGATTTCCGGCACACCGCTTGCTCTTTCCGGAGCCGACAGTATGCGTGTTTCATTTGCGGTGCCTCCGGTATCGGCTTTTGATCCGGTATTCCGTGTAACGGTAAGTGACACATCCGGTCTTATCCGTACAGATGATGTAAATCTTACTGTACTTCCCCTCCCCCCGCCCCCCCATGCGGATCCCGGTACGGAACAGAGTGTACAGTCGGGGGATATGGTGACATTGGATGCTTCTGCCTCTTTTGCCGCAGAAGGAAGTGAAATTATTTCTTATCAATGGGTGCAGACAGAAGGAACCCCTGTGAGTTTATCCGCGCCGGATCAGAAAATCACTGCTTTCAATGCCCCGGATGTGGAAATCAGCGGAGAAACACTGGTTTTTTTACTTACAGTAACAGACAGTTACGGACAGACAGATGCCGGAGAAATTTCTGTCCGTGTCCGGAATACCCGACCCGTCGCGGATGCCGGTGAAGATCAGATTGTCCGCGAAGGCACAATTGTTACACTGGATGCCTCCGCATCCTATGATCCGGACGGCGGCATTGCATCCTATCTTTGGGAACAGAAATCCGGCACAGCGGTTATACTGTCTGATGAAAATGCGGCACAGACCCTTTTTACTGCCCCCAAAGTCGGAGATACCGGCATTCTTTTTCAGCTGACGGTAAAAGATGCCGAAGGCCAGGAAGACAGGGATGAGGTGCTTGTCACTGTCAATGCAGATGCCGTGAATACCCGGCCCGTTGCGGATGCCGGAGAGGACAGAGTTGTCACTGAAGGAGCAGGTGTAATACTGGATGCTTCCGCGTCTTATGATCCGGACGGCGGCATTGCATCCTATCTTTGGGAACAGAAATCCGGTACCGCTGTGATACTGTCCGATGAAAATGCGGCACAGACAGGTTTTGTGGCCCCCAAAGTCGGAGATACCGGCATTCTTTTTCAGCTGACGGTAAAAGATGCCGAAGGCCAGGAAGACAGGGATGAAATACTTATCACTGTCAATGCCAACGGCATCAGCGGATTTCCCGATGATGTCAGCACTTTTATGTCTGCCGCCGGACGTCCCCTGGGCATATCTGCCGGTCAGGGCGGACATTTGGTAAAACTGAATCCTCTGGATGCATCTTCCATATCAGATACCGTCGGCCGTCCGGAAAATCTGATCTACGGACTGGCTGACTTTGAAATCCGTCTGGATGCTCCGGGAACCCCGGCTGTTGTAACTTTTTATCTGCCGGAAGCAGCACCGGAAGAATATAAATGGTACCGTTACGGACCGGGAAGCGGATGGCTGGTCTGCGAGGATGCTGTTTTTTCCGAAAACAGAAAAGAGGTCACGTTGACACTGTGGGATGCCGGAAGCGGAGATGAAGGAGATTCTGCTGCTGAAGTCAACGGGATAATAAGAAATATTTCGGGGTTAGGATATGTCCCTCCGCCAAAAAAAGAAGACAGGGATGAGCTTATCTCCTGTTTTATTCAGACATCCGGCAGGACATCTGTATTGTATTTTCTGCAAAATCACATCAGGCAACGGCTCGGGAATTTTTACAAGACCATCAACTTTGACTGCGAATGAAATTATGCCTGTAAAAAATACACTTATTGCATCCGCCCTTATGATACTGGGCTTCTTTTGCCTCCGCTATGTCAGCAGTTCCGAGGATATCCGCCCCAATAAGCCCTTCTCCTCTTTTCCCAGGCAGATCGGGGAATGGACCGGCACAGAAAGCCGTTTCGATCAGAAGATATATGATGTTTTGGGGGTGGATGATTCATTTCTGTGCAACTACCGTTCAAAGGCCGGGCGGCAGGTACAACTTTATATCGGTTTTTATCAGAGCCAGCGGGAGGGGGATATTATCCATTCCCCCAAAAACTGTATGCCCGGCGGCGGCTGGAATATCAGCGATGTGAAACTGAAAAAAATCCGAATATCGGAAAATGACACAAAAAAAACAGATGTCATACAACTGAATCTGCAAAACGGTCCCCGAAAACAGATCGTATTATACTGGTTTCATTCCAGGGGAAGAATCATTGCATCAGAATATTGGCAGAAAATTTATCTGGTTATTGATTCCGTAACAAGGCATCGCACGGATGGGGCCTTTGTCCGTCTGATAGCGCCGGTTGTTAATGAAGATAATGACACAGCATTGGAATCTCTGGTGGAATTTGCAGAAATTCTTATGCCTTATCTCAATGAATATATTCCATCCTGATATGATAATGAAAAACTCTAAACTTTCTTCCCTTTTTATACAGGCAGGTGTGCTGATATTTTCTTTTGCCGTTTTATACAGGCATACCATCTCAGCGCTGATTCGGGACTGGTCAATAGATGATAACTATTCCCACGGTTTTCTCATTCCTTTTATTACGGTCTATATGATATGGCAGAAAAAAGAAACATTATCCGGTATAATACCGGAACCGAGCAGCCGGGGACTTCTGCTGATTCTGCCGGGAATTGCGCTGCACATTGCAGGGAATATCGGCGCAGAACTTTTTACGATGCGTTTTTCCATTATTATACTGCTTTGGGGGCTGCTGCTGTATCTTTTTGGAAAAACCGTTTTCCGCGAACTTTTTATTCCCGTATCTTACCTGATTTTTATGATCCCCATACCGGCAATTCTCTGGAACAAACTGGCCTTTCCACTGCAACTGTTTGCAGCGACACTGACAACCGAGCTGATATACGGGATTGGTATCCCGGTACTGCGGGAAGGTAATGTTCTGCATCTGGCCAACACTTCTTTGGAAGTGGTGGATGCCTGCTCCGGTCTTCGTTCCCTGACTTCCCTGCTGGCCCTCAGCGCTGCCTTTGCCTATATCAGCAGTCTGAAAAATATCAGCAAATGGATACTTTTTTTTTCTGCCATCCCCATAGCCGTTGCCGTCAATATCATACGACTGACTGTAACCGCCATGATGGCTCACTGGATCGGGGCGGAAACCGCGCAGGGTTTTCTGCATGATATGTCCGGAATGGTGGTTTTTATTTTGGCCTTTGTGCTGTTATTCGCAGTTTCAGCCCTGCTGACAAAGGCAGAGATTTATTTTTCAAAATCAGATTGACAGTGGGAAAACCGCCTGATCTGCCATTCTCAGTGGACTGTCAAATATATTTCTGCACACTCAGGAAAGCTGCGGAGGAGTGCCGGACTTTTTAAAAGGGTAAAAAATTTATTTGACAGACCACTCAGCGGATCGAAAAGATTCTGTTTCCGGTCGGCAGTGCTTCCGCTTTCAGACTCCCCTCCCGGATAAGTTTTGTCCCTGTACAATGCAATAAAATACATTTATATCAATTTATTATATTTCTGAGGATGGACAAAATTATCTGGACGGCTATATTAATTCAAGTTGCCACCTATAAACGTAACCTGCTGATTTTTCGTTCCGGTAACTTGTAAGTATCCTGTAACTGTCTGATTTTTGGTTGCTGCCCCGACAGGTGGCAAATTGGGTATATTAACAAAATCAAGTGGTCCGAATGTATCAAAACTGATTTTTGAATTTTTTACAGAACTGTTAAAAATGAATTGATCATGTTTTTCTGGAGAAAGACCGATGATATCCTATAATGAAATAATCAAAGACTTCCCCATGGAAATTCAACTGCCCATGATGAAATTTATGGATCAGTTGCGGGGGGAAATTTTAAATACAGTGACAAAAGACGATTTCAGGGAACTCAAACAGGTAGTTTCCGACTTAAGTCACTGTGTATCGGATTTATCCGTTTCTCAGCTGGAAATCATTGAAATACAGAAAAGAACTGAGACACGGGTGGAGGAACTGACCCAAGCCCAGCGGAAGACGGAAAAACGGGTGGATACGCTGTCCCTCAGAATGGAGGAACTGGCCGAGGCCCAGAAAAGAACTGAGACACGGGTGGAGGAACTGACCCAAGCCCAGTGGAAGACGGAAAAACGGGTGGATACGCTGTCCCTCAGAATGGAGGAACTGGCCGAGGCCCAGAAAAGAACTGAGACAAGGGTGGAGGAACTGGTCGAGGCCCAGCGGAAGACGGAAAAACGGGTGGATACGCTGTCAGACACACAGGAGGAACTGGCCGAGGCTCAGAAAAGAACTGAGACGCGGGTGGAGGAACTGGCCGAAGCCCAGAAAAGAACTGAGACGCGGGTGGAGGAACTGGCCGAGGCCCAGAAAAGAACTGAAAATATATTGCAGGGTGTAATAAAACGGCAGGATAAAATGAGTAAAGAAATCGGAGGTCTTTCCAATACTGTCGGATATATGCTGGAAAATGAGGCTATCCGTTATCTTCCGGATATATTACAAAAGGAAAAGGGGATTCATATCCGGGTGATAGACCGCCGTTTCATTGTTTATCCCAATGGCAAAGATGATGAAATCAATATATATGCGGAAGGTATTCAGGACGGGGAGAAGATTTTCATCATCGGTGAAAGTAAAGCACAGATGGGAAAAAAGGATGTAAGCCGTTTTGAAAAACTTTTGGCAAGAGTATCAAAACACCTTTCATCTGAAGTATGGCCACTTTTCATCACCCATTCGGCGCATCCGGATGTTGAAACATATGCAAAGAATCGGATTCCGGGTCTCAGTATTTATAAATCCTATGACCTGAAACCGATGAACGGCAAATGATCATAAATTCAGATTTTTATATTCCACATAGTGCTCTGTTTCATTTAAAATTGTGGGTCGGGTTAGCGAAGTGTAACCCGTATGGATTGAACCGACCTGCCCCCGCACGGTCACAAAAAAATCCCTGAAAGAAATCTGATATTACTCAGAAATTTCAGTCAGGGATGCAGGTCGGATTCAATCCGGAGTTCAGGGGGCCCGGTCGAACCCGTATGGATTGAACCGACCTGCCCCCGCATGGTCACAAAAAAAATTCCTGAAAGAAATCTGATATTACTCAGAAATTTCAGTCAGGGATGCAGGTCGGATTCAATCCGGTGTTCAGGATGCCC
>JAABRU010000052.1 GCA_011390755.1 Desulfobacteraceae bacterium
GAAAAAAATTTTTCAGTGGCCGTCCGGGATACCTGCGCTCTTTTTCAGGGGATTTTATCATGATTTCCTCCGATTTTGCATTATTTCCCGGAACAGACCGGTTTTTCCTTACCTGTGCCCTTATATTATGCGGATAATCTCTTTATCCTGCTTTCATCTCTGTTCGGAAATGTTTCCGAACAAGCTCAAATACACTATGATACATTGTCAACTTTGATCTTATGGGTTGAAGTGTACAGAAAAACCGGATTTTTCTGAAAAATCCGGTTTTTGCAACTCACATAAACAAGATTGGCAGAGTACTGGGGTTTTCTGCGAAACCTGCCGGGAAACCGAATAAAATAACGGTTTACAGCGGAGAGTATCTGAATGAAAAAACTGCCGTATCTTATCTGTATGATTCTTTTGTTTTCCATCAGTCCGAAAGCCGCCCGCGCGACGGGGGATTCTTCTGCAGTACCCCCGGACACACTCCCGGAACTGATTGCTCAGGCATATGAAAATAATCCGTCCATCCGGGCCGCGCGGGAGGAATGGCGGGCTGCGGTGGAAAAATACCGTGTGGCAACGGCATATCCCGATCCCCTGCTGATGATAACATATTTCCCGGAACCCATTGAAACCCGCCTGGGTCCGCAGGACTGGAATGCCAGTCTGTCCCAGATGATTCCCTTTCCGGGAAAGCTGGGCAAAGCCGGGGAGATTGCCCAGGCAGATATCCGCATGGCAAAGGTGAATATGGATATGGTTGTCCGGGATGTTCTGCTATCTGTTCGTGAATCCTACCATGAACTGCTCTATATTCAGCAGGCACGGGAGATTGCGGAGAAAAATGCCGGACTGCTGGAAGAACTCCGGAAGATCGGCGAGGCGGCCTACGCGCAGGATCGGACGGTCTTTACGGATGTGGTGAAGGCCCAGGCCCAGACCGGGCAGATCCGCTATGATATTTTACTGCTGGAAGAACTGGAGCAGACAGAGAAAACCCGGCTCAAGGGCCTGCTGAACCGTCCGACCGATTCACCTTTGGGAAAAATCAGCCCCATTCCGGTACTGCCGATTGTCTATAAAATTGAAGAGCTATACCGGCTGGCCGAAGTCAATCAGGATGAAATCCGTATGGCCGGTGCCCGTGTGGAAAAAACAGAGGCCATGATGGATATGGCCGTTTATCAGAATCTCCCGGATTTCCGGCTGGGCATTTTTTACGCAGGTATCGGCGAGCCGGATGCGACTTCGGCCATGCCTTCCCCCGATGCCGGAGATGATGCGGTCGGCATTCAGTTCGGTTTCAATATCCCCCTGTGGTTCGGAAAAAACAGCAGTCAGCGGGCACAGGCCCGGGCGGAATCGGAAAAGGCCAAAGCCATGAAAGAGGGGCAGATCAATATGGCCCGGACCCAGGTGCATACCCTCTGGTTCAAATTACAGAATGCAAAACGGCTCATTACCCTGTACCGGGAAGAAATGCTGCCCCAGTCCATGCAGGCCGTCCATACTGCGGAAACCTGGTTCCGGGAAGGACAGGGCAGTTTTTCGGATTTTGCCGAAACACAGGCCGCAGTCTATAATTTCCAACTGTCCCTTGCCAGGGCCTCCGCGGATTACGGGAAGATATTGGCCAAACTGGAGCGGATATGCGGGCAGAGCCTGACGGTTAAAGAAGTGATGAGTGATGAGTAATTGGTGATGAGTAATTGGTGATGAGTGATGGGTAATGAGTGATGGGATTCTGCGAAGATGTGTCAGCCCCAACGGGGCGGATTGATATAGCCCAGGCCATCGGCCTGGGATGTGGATATTTTTTAGAAGACAGGCCCTGAAAGGGCGGATTAATAAAACTTGCTCCCAACCGGAAGGGATGATGATATGAAAAAATGTTATATCCTGTTTATCCTGTTTACAATCTGTCCACTTCTGTTCTCCTGCGGCAGATATGCGGAGATGAAGACCGGGTTGGAAAATTATGAACCGCCGGTTTCCCCCGTGCAGATGAAAGAAATTTCTTCAGAAGAGAAGGAATCCGGAAAGGATCAGGCAGATTCTGATGTGCAGATTCAGCAGTTGCAGGAGATGAAAGATACATGGAACCGCTCTTTGTCATTGGAAAAAAGCGAATCTTCTTTTGTCCGCCTCAGTCCTGCATTGATAAAAAAATTCCGCTCTGCCTCTGATGATCCGGATGTTTCTGCCCGCATCCTGTCCAAAGGATATACACTGAATACCCTGGAAACGCTGACCCTGCTGCGGAATCCCGGTATCCGGGCAGCAGAAAGGAAAGTGCGGGCCGAAGCCGAAGCCTTCAGCCAGGTGGCCTATCTGGATGAAATTCTGCGCCAATATACGGCTTTTACTGCGGGATTAATGAACGGTATCGGTCCCATGAAGGGGAAGGATGCCATTCAGATGAAATATCCCTTTCCGGGAATTACCGCGCTGAAAGGGCGGATTGTGAACCGATCCGTGGCTGCGGCCCGTGAGGATCTGGAAATCGCCCGGCGGGAGGCTGTCACAACCATTCGGAAAACCTACTGGAATCTTCTTTTTATCCAAAAATCCCGGCAGATTATGGCGGAAACCCTGGAACTGTTCCGGCGACTGGAATCTGTTGCCGATACCCGTTACCGGGCCGGAAACGCCGGTTTTCAGGATGTCATCAAAGTGACCATCCGAAGCCGGATTATGGAAGAGGATCTGCACACATTGGCGGAGAATGAAAAAAATCTGAAAGCAAAAATCCTGGAAATGGTGAATCTTCCCCCGGATACCCCTGTCGGCTTTCCATCTGAAAAGAATCCGGGGCGGAATCTCCCGGTTTTAGAAAAATTATACCGGTCTGCAAAAGAAAAGCGCCAGGAACTCCGGAAAATGCGGGCCATGGTCGGGAAAATGGAAGGGATGGTGGAAATGGCTGAGACGATGATTCTTCCTCCCTTTACGCTGAATTTTTCCCTTTACGATAATGAATCTGTTTTGCAGGCGGGCAGTGCGGCAATGAAACCTTCATTTCCCATCACCACTGCTTCTTCAATGGGCGCAGGTCTGCCGCAGAAACCCTGGTTCGGAAGCACGAATGCCTGGCTGGGGCAAACCCGGCAGAATCTGGCGGCCCTTCGGGAAGAGTTGCAGAAAGCGGAATCCGCAACAGATAATATGGTGCGGAATGCCTGGTCTGAACTGGATAAGGCTGTGCGGGAATATCACCTGTATCATGACACCATAAAGGATTTATCGCGTTCCGCCCTGGATGTATCCACCAAAGGATATGAATCCGGAAGCGTGTCTTTTGCCGATGTCATTGCTTCCTACACCGACTGGCTCAATACCGGCCTTGCCCTGGTGCGGAAAAACAGTGATATCGGGGTGGCAAGGGCCGAACTGGAGCGGGTGACGGGAAGGTCTTTCTGAATTTAATAGTTATGAAGTATCATTTTTGAGAAAATGTTTATTCCCACGGGGCCTTTTTTTTAGTGGAAGGAATTTTTATAAATATACCTTTATGTTATTTTGATTTTTTCACTGTACAGGACAAAAAAATAACATATTGATATTATTGGATTCTGCATAAATCTCTGCACGAAATATTATTAAAATCAGCCACGAATGACACGAATCCGCACGAATCGCACAAACTGTAATTCGTGTAATTTGTGCAATTCGTGGCTGCAATATTAAATCTTCTGAGTAATGGTATGACTTAACTGTTTGGTATTAAATATTTTTTTGAAATTGCAAATAAATTTTGTCCTGTACAGGGAAATGTACAAACAAAAATCAGCGTTGTCAATCCATTTACGAATGCTCGGAGATAAATATATGGAAAATCATACAAATAAAATACCTGTAAAAACCATCGTCATCACCGCCGTGATTACCGCCGCCCTGACCTTCGGGCTGATGCAGTTCAGCGGATTCCATGCACCCCACGGCGGCGGGACAGGGGAAACCGCTTCCGGGGGTACAGAAAAAAAACAGTTGTGGACCTGCGGAATGCACCCCTGGATTATTACAGAAGAACCGGGGCTTTGTCCCATCTGCAATATGGATCTGACCCCCAAGCGGGATGAAAACAGCGGAAGCGGGCAGACTTCCGGCGAACGGATTATCGCCTACTGGCGTGCCCCTATGGATCCAATGGAGATTTATGACAAACCCGGCAAAAGCAAAATGGGTATGGACCTGGTTCCCGTGTATGAGGATGAAATCATCGGCGGAGTGGAGATAATAATTGATCCGGTCATGGAACAGAATATGGGGGTCCGCACCGCCAAAGTGGAGAAAGGCCCCCTGCACCACACCATCCGCACTTACGGACATATCACCTATGATGAAACCGGAACCGCGCAGATCAGCCCCAAAGTGGATGGCTGGATTGAAAAACTCCATGTGAATTTCATCGGGGAAGCGGTGGAAAAGGATCAACCCCTGTTTGAAATCTACTCCCCCCGGCTTTTGGCAGCCCAGGAGGAATACCTTACGGCCTTCCGGAATTTCCGGAGCAATCCCCTGCCCCGGAACCGGGAAATGACGGATTCTGTCCGGCGCAGACTGCAGTATTTTGATGTGGCCGAAGAAGAAATCCGGGCAATGGAAAGCGCGAATGAAGTCAGAAAAACCGTGACCATCCGTTCTCCCCTCAGCGGTACGGTCACGCATAAAAACGCCATTGAAGGCGGATTTATCAAAGCCGGAACCAATACCTATACGGTTGCGGATCTCTCCACGGTCTGGGTGGAAGCCCATATCTATGAATATGAACTGAGCCGGGTGGCACAGGGACAGGAAGCCGAAATGACCCTGCCCTATATGCCGGGGAAAACATACCGCGGCCGTGTGGCCTTTGTATATCCCTGGTTACAGCAGAAAACAAGGGATGTGGTCATCCGCCTGGAATTTGAAAATCCGGAGTCGGAACTCAAGCCGGATATGTATGCGGATGTGCATATCCGTACCGGGGGAAAAGAGGAAGGACTGTTTATCCCCTCGGAATCCGTCATCCGCTCCGGAGAGCGCAATGTGGTTTTTGTGGCCCAAGGAAAGGGCAGATTCATTCCGCGGGAAACGGACCTCGGCATATCTTTGGATGATGGAAAAATACAGATTCTCTCCGGTCTGGCTCCCGGAGAAACAGTGGTGACATCGGGCCAGTTCCTCCTGGATTCGGAATCCAAACTCAAAGAAGCCGTGCAGAAGATGATGGCCGCCAGGTCCGGCCCGGTGGAAACGGAAAAAGAAGCGGAAGATGATTTTTTCGGGGATATGGAATCGGAAGCCGGGGATGATTTTTTTAAGGATATGGAGTAAGGTCACAGATACTTCTCCGCATCCCCCCCCGGAACCGCCTGCACCTGATCGGACAGGGGATAGGGATGGGGCGTTCTGCACACGATATAGCCGGAAATCAGACTTTCATCTCCGTAAAAGTTTTGCAGTGCATGAATGCCTTTTACCTGGCTCCGGTCGGGATTTTCAGAAAATTTGGCTTCCATCGCAATGAATCTTCCGGCTTTTTCGATGAGAATATCCACTTCCGCACCGTGAACCGTCCGCCAGAACCAGATGGCAGGCCGTTTGCCCTGTGACATATAATGCCGGATAATCTGCATCACCACATGGGTTTCCCATAAAGCACCGATAACGGGATGGCGGACAACCTCATCCCATTTTTCAAAACCCATGAGAAATGCGGCCAGACCGGTATCGCAGAAATAGAGTTTGGGAGATTTGATCAGGCGTTTGCCGAGATTCCGGTGATAGGGTTCCAGCAGTACAATCTGCCCGGAAGCCTGGAGAACGGAAATCCAGTTTTTGGCTGTATTGGGTGCAATCCCCACATCCCGTGCCAGATCCGAATAAGAGAGAATCTGCCCGGTACGGATGGCCAGGGAGCGGAGAAATCTGTCAAAATCTCTCAGGCTGCCCACATTCAGAATATTGCGGACATCCCGCTCCAGATAGGTGCTCAGATAGGACGCGTACCAGAATCCCGGTTCGATATCCGGTCCTGACCAGAGTTCGGGAAAACCGCCGGTGAAGAGATAGCGGTTTTCTTCCGCATCCGGTATGGTTTCTTTGATCTCGCTGAAAGAAAGATTCATCATGTTCAGCACCGCACAGCGACCGGCCAGACTTTCGGATATCCCCTGCATGAGCAGGAAATTCTGTGAACCGCTGAGGATAAAACGGCCGGGGGTTTTATTTTCATCCACAAGAATTTTGACATAGCGGAACAGGGAAGGCGCGTACTGGATTTCATCAATAATCAGGGGTTCTTTCCGGGAAGAAAGAAAATCAAGGGGGCGCTGCTCCGCCTGTTCGGCAAGGGAGGGAACATCCAGTGATACATAATCAGAATCCGGAAAAATTTTGCGTACCAGTGAGGTTTTTCCCACCTGACGGGCTCCGGTCAGCACCACAACCGGAAACTGCTGAAAGACAGTCTCCAATGTATTTTCATATTTTCGTGTAATCCACATGCGGATATTCTGCAACAGGAATGCGGAAATGTCAAGTCTGCTTTTCAATTCCGGGTATAAAGAAAGATATCTCTTATGATCGAAAAAATCATCGAATGGTCTGTAAACAATAAATTCATGGTCATCCTGGCCACCCTCTTTGTCATTCTGGGCGGTGTCATGGCCATGATCCGTATGCCTGTGGATGCCATCCCGGATCTCTCGGATGTGCAGGTGATTATCTATACGGAATACTCCGGACAGGCCCCCCAGGTGGTGGAGGATCAGGTCACCTATCCCCTGACCACGGCCATGCTGAGCGTTCCCTACGCCAAAGTGGTGCGGGGCTATTCCTTTTTCGGTATTTCCTTTGTCTATATCATATTTGAAGACGGAACCGACCTCTACTGGGCAAGGTCAAGAGTACTGGAATACCTGAATTTTGTTTCCGGCAGACTGCCCGGCGGTGTCACTCCCGGTCTGGGCCCGGATGCCACCGGTGTGGGATGGGTTTATGAATACGTTCTGAAGGACAGCAGCGGAAAGCATGACCTTCAGGAACTGCGCAGCATTCAGGACTGGTATCTGCGGTATGAACTCACGGCCCTGCCCGGTGTTTCCGAAGTGGCCTCCATCGGCGGGTATGTAAAGCAGTACCAGGTGGAAGTGGACCCCAACAAACTCCTGGCCTATAATCTGCCCATCCGGAAAGTGCGCATGGCCATACAGCGTTCCAATAATGATGTGGGCGGCAAACTGGTGGAGATGGGAGAAACAGAATTCATGGTGCGGGGGCTGGGATATATTCAGTCCATGCAGGATCTGGAAAATACTGCTGTGGGTGCGGATCCCATGGGAACCCCGATTTTACTGAAAAATATCGCCAATATCCAGATCGGCCCGGAACTGCGCCGGGGCATAGCCGAGTGGAACGGGGAAGGGGAGATTGTGGGCGGCGTGGTGATTATGCGTTACGGGGAAAACGCACTGGAGGTCATCCGCCGGGTAAAGGAAAAAATCAAAGACCTGGAAAAAGGACTGCCCCGGGGTGTGACCATTGAAACCGGATATGACCGTTCCGGCCTTATTGAACGGGCCGTGGAAACCCTCCGCAGCAAACTTCTGGAGGAACTGACTGTGGTGGCCCTGATCTGCATTGTGTTCCTGCTCCATTTCCGTTCGGCCTTTGTGGCGGTCTTCACCCTGCCGGTGGGCATTCTGATTTCCTTCCTTATCATGTATGCAATGAATATCAACGCCAATATCATGAGTCTGGGGGGAATTGCCATTGCCATCGGTGTCATGGTGGATGCTTCCGTGGTCATGGTGGAAAATGCCCACAAACATCTGGAAAGGGATACGGGGAAAAAATCCCATACCGAAATCATTACGGAAGCCGCCAAAGAAGTGGGACCTGCCCTTTTTTACAGTCTGCTCATTATCACGGTTTCCTTTCTCCCGGCATTTGCCCTGGGGGAACAGTCCGGACGGCTTTTCAAACCCCTGGCCTATACCAAAACCTTTGCCATGGCGGCCTCATCCGTGCTGGCCATCACCATTATCCCGGTACTCATGACTTTTTTCATCCGGGAGAATACCCTTGATCCCCGGTTGTCCGAATCCAAAAAAAGAGGGATTTGGATCATCAGTCTCCTTACGCCCCCTCTGCTGGTCATCCTCTGCGGTATAGCAGGTCTGCATCTGCCGGATTGGAGTCTGGTCGCTGCACTGATGTTCTCTGTTTTCATTTTTTTCTGCCTGCTGCCCCGGAAAATCATGCCCGAAGCCCAAAATCCCATCAGCCGTTTTTTCATCCGCATCTATCTGCCTTTTATCCATGCGGTACTGCGCTGGCGGAAAAGCACGGTGCTGGTCGCTGTTCTGATTTTTATTATGACCTGGTTTCCCCTGTCAAAACTGGGCAGTGAATTCATGCCCCCTTTAAACGAAGGGGATCTGCTTTATATGCCGACGACCCTGCCGGGAATTTCCATCACCAAGGCAAAGGAACTGCTGCAGCAGACGGATAAGATTATTAAGAGATTTCCGGAGGTACATCATGTTTTCGGAAAAATCGGGAGGGCCGAAACGCCCACAGACCCGGCTCCTCTCTCCATGATTGAAACCACCATTGTGCTCCGGCCCAGGGTGGAATATGAAATCATCCGGACGGAAAGATTCTTTTCCCACTGGCCGGGCTGGCTGAAAAAACCGCTGACCTGGATCCGGCCCGAAGAGAAAAAGGGAAAAATCCTGCACCAATGGCGGAAGAAAACAGTGGAAAGGTGGTTTTCCGCTTTTCCGGAACTGCTGAAAAAGCCCCTGACTTGGATATGGCCCGAAGAACGCTTTATCACCACAGATGAACTGATTGAAGACCTGGATCGGGCCATTCAGTTCCCCGGGCTGACCAATGCCTGGACCATGCCCATCAAAACCCGCATTGACATGCTTTCCACGGGTATCAAAACACCTGTGGGAATCAAGATCATGGGGCCGGATCTGAATGTGCTGAATGACCTGGGAGAACAGATTGAGGCCATTGTGCGGGATATTCCCGGAACACTCTCCGCTTTTTCCGAACGCGTAACGGGCGGCAACTATCTGGATTTCAAAATCCGGAGAGACCATATCGCCCGCTACGGGCTGACCGTGGGGGATGTGCAGGATGTCATCATGACGGCCATCGGCGGCATGAATGTCACCTATACGGTGGAAGGACTGGAACGCTACCCGGTCAGTCTGCGTTATAACCGGGAACTGCGGGATGATATTGAAAGACTGAAACGGGTACTCATTCCCACCCCGACCGGCGCGCAGGTTCCCTTAATCCAGTTGGCGGATTTTTCCATCCACAAAGGCCCGGCCGGTATCAAAAGCGAGAATTCCCGGCGCACTGCCTGGGTTTATGTGGATCTGCGCGGGGTGGATGTGGGAACCTATGTCAAAACTGCCAAAGAAGTGCTGAACCGGGAAGTGAAAATCCCGGCCGGATATTCCATTGTCTGGTCCGGCCAGTATGAATACATGGAAAAAGCCAGGAAAACCCTGAATATCATCATTCCGGCCACCCTGGCCGTAATTTTCATCCTGCTCTATCTCCATTTCCGCAGCATCACGGAAGCCGCCATTGTCATGGCCAGTCTGCCCTTTGCCCTTGTCGGTGGCATCTGGCTGCTGTATATTCTGGAATACAATATTTCCGTGGCCGTGGTGGTGGGATTTATCGCGCTGGCCGGGCTGGCAGCCGAAACCGGTGTGGTCATGCTGGTCTATCTGGATGAAGTCTATACCCGGAAACAGCAAAGCGGAGAAATGAATTCCACTGAAGACCTGCACAAAGCCATCATCGAAGGGGCCGTGGATCGTGTCCGTCCCAAACTCATGACCGTGGCCACCACTCTCATCGGCCTGCTGCCCGTGATGTGGGGCACAGAAACCGGGGCCGAAATCATGAAACGCATTGCAGCCCCTATGGTGGGGGGCCTGATTTCCTCCACCGTGCTGACCCTGGTGATTATTCCGGCAGTATATGATATATGGAAACAGCAGGAAATCGGGAAAAAACCGTAATATGCTTAAAATATAAAAAATTTGAAAGGAAGAATATATGGCTTTTGCTGCGATACAGGAAGAACTGGATCATCTGGATGATCGTGCGGATACACTGGAAATCATTCTGGGTCAGTTTATGGTTTCTACCAACAAGGCACTGCTCAGATTAGAAAAATCCTTTGAAAGTCTGCATGGGGAAATGAAGGAATTCAAGGACGAAATGAAGGCCTACCGTGAAAGGAGTGAGAAATCTGATAATCAGTTCAGGGATGAAATGAAGACCTACCGTGAAAGGAGTGAGAAATCTGATAATCAGTTCAGGGACGAAATGAAGGCCTACCGTGAAAGGAGTGAGAAATCTGATAATCAGTTCAGGGATGAAATGAAGGAATTCAAGGACGAAATGAAGGCTTACCGTGAAAGGAGTGAGAAATCTGATAATCAGTTCAGGGATGAAATGAAGACCTACCGTGAAAGGAGTGAGAAATCTGATAATCAGTTCAGGGATGAAATGAAGACCTACCGTGAAAGGAGTGAGAAATCTGATAATCAGTTCAGGGATGAGATGAAGGAATTCAAGGACGAAATGAAGGAATTCAAAATTGATTCAGAGAAAGACCGCAAAGAAATGAACAAAAAATGGGGGGAACTGGCCAATAAAATGGGGACAGTGGTGGAAGATATTGTGGCCCCCAATATCCCCGGAATCGCCAGGAATTATTTCAAAGTGGAAACTCTGGAATATTTTGCCATACGGGTAAGAAAATTGAATAAGGATAAATCACGGCAGAAAGAATTTGACATTGTAGCCACTTCAGACAAATACTTCTTTCTCAATGAAACCAAAGCCTCTCCGCGACCGGAATATGCAAAGGAATTCAAAGAAAGCCTTGCCCGGGTTCCCGATTTTTTTCCGGAATATGCCGATAAAAAACTGATTCCCATTTTTTCTTCTCTCAATATGCATCCGGATATTGTGACTTATCTGAGCAGAAACGGCATCTATGCAATGGTTATGAAAGATGATACAATGGACTTACTGAATTTTGATGAGGTATTCGGGGCATCTTTGTCCTGACGATAGTGTCGCATTTTTTATAACTATCTGTTTTTTATTTTAGCCACGAATGACACGAATTGCACGAATGATACAGAAGATTCACAATCAATTTTTTATCATATTGTTTTTATCAATATTTTTTTCGTGTCATTCGTGTATTTCACGGTTTGTTGTAAAAACTGCAAAAGTATAGTGTCCTGAATAAAATATTAATATATTAATGATACAGAAAGGAAATGACAATGAAAAAAATCACAGGAATTCTGACACTGGCAATGGCACTGACCCTGGCTTCGGTTTTCCCGGTTCCGGCAGCAGAAGAAAGTCATGAAGGGCATGACCAGAGTTCCCATGAAGCCGCAACAGGGCAGGAAGTTACTGAAAAGACGGAGCATGGGAAAACGGACCACGGAAAGACGGAGAGCGATGGAAATATTATGCACGAGGCCCATACGGACGGCCATCATTTTTCCTATGAACTCATTGACATGCGGGAGAAAATGAAAGACATGCCCGGAATGAAGGATACCCACCATCTGATGGTTTTTGTCAAAGACACTGATGGAAAAGCCCTGGAAGGGGCAAAGGTCGGTTATTTCATCAAAGGCCCTGACGGAGCGGAGCAGAAGAAAATGGCAATGGGCATGGGCGGCGGATACGGTGCGGATGTTAACCTGGGAACTGCCGGGAAATACAGCATTAAAACCAAAGTCATGGCCGGGGATATGAAGATCATGAATGATTTTGAATATGAAGTGAAATGAATCATCTGCCGATGTATCGGCGGGTGATTTAAAGATTGATGAACCCGTAAAAAATCAAATTTTTGAAAATCGCTATTATACTGATCCAATTTTGGTTTTTCCCGGCATACTTTCTGCTGTCAGTCCGGATTGTGAAAAAATGACCGTTCCGGACTGAAAAACTGCTGAAAAAGGTCAGAAAAGTGCTGTTTTCAGGACACAGCAGTTTTTGTGCCCGGAAAAACCAAAATTGGAGTACTATACTCGATTCATTACAGAATCTCCTTTATCTGTTGTTATCGGAAATGCAATGATACCATATATTATCTCAAAACACTGTTTTTAAAACAACTTCTACAGCATTGAAAATTTTAAAAAGAAATGCGTATGTTTTGCTCTCCGGTGACTACTGCATTGACATAGCTTAATTTTAGGGTAAACGGATTTCAGTTTATAACTGTGTAAATAAATTATGCGATGCCCAACCCTAATTTTTAGCTCTGACAAAGCACTGCTGCTTTTTTTCACATAAATTTGATTTTGTCTATCTTCTTCATTACAATATCTGTCCGGTGCAGGGCCACGATGATTTTCTGGTAATGCAGGATGTCTTCAAAGCCGAGCTGGCGGCCTTTTCTGTCTTTCAGCCATTTCTGCGCGGGCCGGTATCCGCCGATGTAAAATTCCCATGCGGTTTCGGGGATGCCGTCAAAATACTGTCCGTCATTGATCCATACCCTGCCTGTTTTACTCTTTTTACCGGTGATTTCAAAGTCTTTTTTTGTGATTTTCCGGGTGACGGTATTATCCCCGTCTTTGGGGTATGTGGTAATATACTGTTCCACAATGGGATTTTCCAGCAGGTGAACGGTGCGGAGTTCCCCGCCGATTTCCACCATCTGCCAAAAAATTTTCTGATTTTTGGGGTACGGCACACGGGGAAAGTCAATTTTCAGGAATTCTTTGTATGTTTCCCGGTAGGTCGGAGAATGCAGCACTGCATAAATATAATCCAGTATGTCAATGGGCGCAAATGTGCCTTTTGTTTCCTCTTTTTCCGGGGTGAAGGTGAGCCTGACGGATTCGGATATTTTTTTGATGATTTCGGGGTTTAAGTTTGGGGAGCGGGCTGTGGTGTTGTCAAGAGTTTGTTGACCATTTTCTTCGGTATAAATATAGAGAGGGTGTATATACGGAGTCCCTTTATTACTAACAAAAAATCTGTCCGGTATTACATTTGATGTGACTAAGCTATAACAAAAATATGGCACATTATAAGAATATTGCTTCATAATAATTAATGAATAATTGCTATGAGAAATACAATGCTGCATTGTATTAAAAAACGCTCTCCCAATTAAATATTTATCATAATATATATACCTGTTATCAAATGGTTTGTAATCAATTGCGGTTATATTTTTGTCTTTATATTTTGATGTATCAATTTTATCTGTCAGTTTATATGATGATGAGTCTTTTATATTGTATTTTTGAACAAAAGAATCGTCAAAATTTTTGGTGAGCAAACATTCAATCCTTGAACCTAATATTTTTCTATCAAAATCTATAAACAAATCATCTCTTTTTGTTTGAAGGCCAGAGCTTTTAATATTAAAAAAATCGGATAGTTCAATATATTTATCATAATCTGTTTTGTGTGAAAGTTCTTTTGAAGTAAAAAAATAATATGGTTTTTTAACGTCCAGTTTTGACCAATCAATTGTTTTGACTGTATTCTCAGATAAAAATCTGTATTTCATATCCCGTAACCCGAAAACATCTTTATGAAATATGCTACATGATGTTTTTCTGTTTTTTGGGGAACGTATAAATATGTTTATTGAAACACCCTGTTGAATATCAAACACGTTTTCATCTTTACTGCCATCATGTGCGGTTTCTTTCTTTTGTGAGTTTCCATGTAAATCAATAATCAATATTTTATCAAAAGCACTCATTAATTTTTCACGCATCTGACGATGAATCAGGCCGTCTAAAAAACTGTTATTAGAAATATATGCCAATATTCCTTCTCCGTTTTTTTCAATAAAATATTGGGCATAACGAATAAATTTTATATAGTCATCAGATAATGGCTGTATATTTCTTTCATTCAGGTCTTTTTTATAGTCCTTCATCAATATTTCAATCCATTGGGATTTATTGCTGCTGCTTACGGAATACGGCGGATTCCCAATCACACACATCACCGGCGTATCCCTTTTTATCAGATTGGCTTCGGAGGCTTCTTTGGAGAGCCATCTTGTGAAAAGTGTTCCCGTGTCTTCGTCGGCCTCTTCCAGACTGTTGGTCAGAAATATACGGAATCTTTCCTGCTTTTTGGGTTTAAACCCGGTTTCCTCCAGCAGCAGACCGAGTTTCAGATGCGCCATTGTGTAGGAGGTCATGAGGATTTCAAAGCCGTTTAATCTGGGAATGAGATGATCTTCCACATAGCGGCTCCAGATGCCCTGCTGACCTGCAAATTTTTTATGAATCTGTTTCACCACTTCGGCCAGAAAAGTGCCGGTTCCGGTGGCCGGGTCCAGAATCTGCACTTTGTGGACTTCTTTTTTTATCTTTCCCGTCAGCCCCTGCTCTTTGACTCTGACCTGAATCTTTGCGGTATCGGCCAGACCTGCGGAAAGCCCGAATTCGGTTTTCAGAATATCATCCACAGCACGGACAATGAATTTCACCACGGGTTCGGGCGTGTACCACACCCCCCGGCTTTTGCGTAATCCGGGATTGTATTTTGCCAGAAAGGTTTCATAAAAATGAATCACCGGATCATTCTGCCGGGTGGTACTGCCGAAACTTTTCATCAGTTCGGCCACACTGACGGCCCGGAAAACATCGGCCAGGGCATCCACAATCCAGAGAATACGGTCGTCAATATCCGGCCCGGCAATGTACGCGAAAAGGCTGCGTAAAAAAGGATTGGATTTGGGAATCAGTTCCGCGGCTTCCTGCCGGGAAAAATCCTCCGGAGTTTTGTCATGCAGGCGGGCCGCAAACATGCCGCAGGCAATGGTCTGCGCGTAAATATCGGCAAATTCCGAAGGCTTTATATCGTGAATCAGAATTTTCTGAAAGGCCGCCATCTGATCTTTCAGGCTGCTGTTCTGCTCATTTTCCTCATCCCCTGTGACGGCCCTTTCAATCACGGCCTGCATCATTTTGGCCTTGCCGGCCATCATTTCCGCCAGTTGTAAGGGGGATCGGATGCTCTGGCCGGTATGGGTGCAGAAATCGCTGACAAGATTTTCAAAATCATTGAATGATTTTGCCAGAGGGATGATTTTTTTGTCTTTGACTTCCGCAATGGTGACGGAAGTGACAAAATTCCCGTTGCGGTACAGGCGGAATTCCAGGTAATCGGTCAGAATCAGGTTCTCCAGGCTTTCCCGGTACCTTTTCAACTGCTCCTCTTTTTCCGTCTTTTTCAGGGAAACGCCGATGTCTTTGGCCTCGATATAACCCAGGGGAATTCTGTTTTTGGTGATAATCAGGTCGGGCGCGCCGCATTCAATTCTTTTGGGTTCGTTGGTGACAAGGATTTCCTTATTGAATTTTTCAAAAAAATTCTGCAGATCCCCCCGGAAGGAATGCTCGGTCGTAATGCCGCTTTTGTATCTTTTGTGAATATTTTCGATGTAGCTGTTTATCATTTTCTGCCCCTGACCTCCCCCCTGCCGTACCTCCGAGGTTTCCGAAAACCCCGGAGGTCTTCCATTGAAACGGGGGCAGTGGGTCAAACCGCCTGATTTGAAATTCCCCTCCCCCGGCGGGAGGGGTTGGGGGCCAATGCTGTTGACGTAAGACTCCCCGGAGTGCCGAACTTAAGACAGCAGCATTTATATCTGCCCGTGTTCTTTAAAACTGTAATAATCCCGTAAGGTAAAAACCAGATGATCCAGCAGCTGCACCCCCAGCACTTCGCCGGATTCTTTGATCCTCCGTGTTACGGCTTCGTCCTCTTTGCTGGGGGAAACATTGCCGGAGGGATGATTATGGGCCAGGATAATGGATGCTGCCCGGTCTGTGATCGCGTCTGCAAAAACTTCACGGGGATGAATCTGCGTCCGGTTCAGCAGTCCGATGGTAATCACCCGTGTGGCAATGACTTCGTTGGCTCCGTTGAGGGAAATGCAGAGCAGATGTTCCTGTTTCCGATCCGCATAATGCCGAATCAGGGGCAGAACATCTGTGGGAGAGGTGATTTTTGTTCCTTCGGGCCGGATACGCCGCCGGGCAAATTCCAGAGCGGCAACGATTATCGAGGCCTTGGCAATGCCGATTCCCTTGATTTCTTCCAAAGCCTCCGGACGGGGAAATCCGCCGTTTCTGTCCATGACTTCCAGAATATCCCCGGCCAGAGACAGTACATCCTGACCTTTCCTCCCTTTACCCAGCAGAATAGCAAGCAGTTCCCGGTCTGAAAGCGCATGGGGGCCTTTTATTCTGATTTTTTCCCTGGGCCGTTCATTTTCCGGCAAGTCGGTTATGCGCTTTGCATTTCCGTTTTTTTCCCGTAAGTACAAAGAAGTTATTTTGTTTTTTCCGGGCATATTTTTTCTCCTCAGTGGACTGTCAAATACATTTTTTACCCTTTAAAAAAGTCCGGAGCGGGGAGTCCAAACCGAAAGTTTGGAAGTCTGCCGGACTTTCAGTCCGGCACTCCCCGGCAGCTTTTCTGAGTGTACAGAAATATATTTGACAGCCCACTCAGTCCGGATGATAAAAAGACCGTTCGGAACTGAATTCATCCCACCCCACCCCAATAATTATCCTGGTGGTGGGCCGAAAAGGCTGATTTCTCTCTGCGGGGGCGTATTGCATAGGCCCGCGGGGAGCGATGCAGGGGCCTGTGCAGTATGTCCCTGCAGCCATACACCTGATGCATCAGCCCATTTGACCCACCACCTCAACTTTGCTTAAAACTGACAACTTTGTATCATAATTTTAGGATTTTATAAATGAAAAACTGCTGAAGAACTGCAGATTTCAGGTTTTATGCAAAGAAATCCGGAGTGCGAAAGCCGGGCGAAGCGGTCTTTCGGCCCTGCTCCTTCGGAGGCGGGCAAAAAATAATTTCCGCCCTCCTTTCCCGATGAATCACAGAAGATATCCGGAATCATTTGCAAAAGACCGGCAGATAAGGTATTTCAGTCAGAACAGGACACCGGTCAGCAAAAGCGGCGGGCAGAAATCACACCGGGCAGGCCCGGCATGATTTCTGCCCGCCCCGGGAAAAATTCAGATCATTGCAAACCCTCAGTTTGGGGACCCGGCAAAAAATAAATCCTCTGGAATTATTTGACAGATTTGTTTATTCTCTGCTGCTGAGATGAACCGGGGGAATTATCTTTTTCCGAGTCCCTTTACTCCTGACAGAACACGAAGGAACAATCCGAAGATGACAAAATACAAAAAAATAGATAAAAACCTGTTTGTCGCGAACCGTGCCCGATTTGTGCAGCAGATGAAACCCAAATCCATAGCGGTTTTTCATTCCAATGACATTATGCCCAAAAGTGCGGACGGTATCCGGCGGTTTGTGCAGCACACGGATATTTTCTATCTCTGCGGTATAGACCAGGAAGAGACGATTCTGCTTTTCTGCCCGGACGCGCCCGAAAAAAAACACAGGGAAATTCTTTTTATCCGGGAGACCAATGAAAAAATTGCTGTATGGGAAGGGCAGAAATATACAAAGGAAGAAGCCGGGGAAATTTCAGGTATCCGTACAGTATACTGGACATCCCGTTTTGAGGAAATTTTCCGCTCCCTGGTTTTTGCATCCGAACATATCTGTCTCAACAGCAACGAACACCTGCGCGCGGATGTGAGTGTGGAAACAAGGGATGCCCGTTTTATCCGCCGCTGTCAGAAATCCTATCCCCTGCACCGTTATGAAAGACTGGCCCCCATTATGCACCATCTCCGGGCGGTCAAATCTCCCATAGAAATAGAACTCATCCGTCATGCCTGCGCCATCACAGGCAAAGCCTTCCGCAGACTGCTGACTTTTATCCGGCCGGGTGTATGGGAATATGAAATTGAGGCCGAGATCTGGCATGAATTCATCCGCAATGCTTCCAGAGGCCCGGCCTATGAATCCATTATTGCATCGGGAGCGGACAGCTGTGTGCTGCATTATGTAAAAAATGACAAGCAGTGCAAAGCAGGAGACCTGCTGCTGATGGATTTCGGGTGTGAATATGCCAATTACGCCTCGGATCTCAGTCGCACGGTTCCGGTCAGCGGAAAATTTACCCCCCGCCAGAAAGAAGTCTATCAGGCCGTTCTGCGGGTGCTGCGGGCAGCCACGGATATGCTGCGCCCCGGGAATGTACTGAAAAAATACCAGAAAGCGGTGGCGGAGGTAATGGAAAAGGAGCTCATCGGTTTGGGACTTCTGGATGCCGGGGAAGTGGCCGAACAGAAAAAGGATAAGGAATCCTACCGGAAAAAACCTTTGTATAAAAAATACTTCATGCACGGCACATCCCATCATCTGGGGCTGGATGTGCATGATTACGGAGATCGTTTCCGCAGCTTTGAACCCGGCATGGTATTCACCTGCGAACCCGGCATTTATATCAAAGAGGAAGGCTTTGGTATCCGACTGGAAAATGATATTCTTATCACAGCAGATGCGCCCCTTGACCTGATGGCCGATATTCCCATTGAAGCCCATGAAATTGAGGAGCTGATGAACCGGTAAATTTCTGCTGCGTCAAAGATTGATGGTCTCGTAAAAAGTCGGAAAATCAGCTTTTGATACACATTAATTTACTGATTTTATTAACAGCGATTTTCAAAAATCTGACTTTTTACGGCTTCATCAAGATTCATTTTCCGGCACACCTGACATAAATCCTTTGCGGTTCTGTCAGGCGGTGGTGGGTCAAATCCGTTGATTTTTTTCTGCAGGGACGTACTGCATACGCACCGAAGCCGCCCATGCCGGGCCTATGCAGTAGGCCACTGCAGTCAGATATTTAATGCATCAGCCTTTTTGACCCGCTACCCAAGTGCGGATGCAGGGATAAGGCGATTTCCGGATATGAATGTACCGTCTCTGAAGGAGTCACAGACGGAAAGTCTGTGAGCGGACTGTCATCTGCCGGACACTGCCGGACTTTCCGTCCGGCACTCCTCCGGTATCATTTTTTTCGGAAATCACCTAACCGGAAATCTTTTAAGTAATGGTATATACCGCATGGGGCGCAATGACAATGGCGTCAATTTCCAGAAAACGGTGTGCGCTGGCCGGTATGTCAATATTGGGGATGACAATGTATTCCGGTCCTTTTCCGAAATTGTCCAGAGGCTGCATGGGCGGTAAGGGAGGAAGGTTTTCTTCCGGAAACTGAATCACCCGCTGTTCACCCTCATTTTCAGGGCCTTTGCTGTAGGGGGGAAGGATTATCCGAGCCATTTGCTGAGTTCCTGAATTATTTTAATATTAGTTTAAAATCCTCTAATCCTTTTCTATAAAGTTCGATTGATTTGTTTTTCAATGATACAGATTCTATTATCATATAGTACTCCAATTTTGGTTTTTCCGGGCACAAAAACTGCTGTGTCCTGAAAACAGCACTTTTCTGACCTTTTTCAGCAGTTTTTCAGTCCGGAACGGTCATTTTTTCACAATCCGGACTGACAGCAGAAAGTATGCCGGGAAAAACCAAAATTGGATCAGTATAACGATCAAAAAAAGAGATAACGCCGCTGTGCTTGCGGCTATCTATACCTGCCAAAGCCAGCATGGCACGGATTGCACTGAAAATTGTATAATATGAACGGTTAACGCATCCGTCAAAACGTTTATCTTTCAGCAGTAATTCTGCCTGTGCCAGTAAATCCTTTGCTTTTTCCAGGCGGTAGTCTGATGAAGCAACTGAATAATCACCGTTCATAACCGAAGCCCGTTTTTCATCACATCTTTATAACGATGGTTCGGTAATTTTTTCTCATTTACAGCGCATATAAATATAACTGTCTGAAATCATTAAATCTGAATATTCTGTTTGAATTTTGTAACTATCTGAAATTATTCAGGCTGATTTTTTTTACCGGACTGTTGTATAAAACAATGTATTATAATTCTTATTCTTTTCCCATGATTGAAAATCCCTGACAATGGGAGAGATTACAACATTATGCGCAAGAGAATATTCTGATGCCAGACAGCTGATCCGGTATTGCATATCCGGTTTAAAATCTTTAACGATCAGCAGAATATCAATATCTGATTCTGATGAATGGCTTTTCTTTGCATATGAACCGAACAGGTATTCTTCCACAATATTCTCATGGAGAATACGCCTGGTTTCATCAGTGAAATTTTTGATGGTCTCGTAAAAAGTCCGGAAATCAGGTTTTGATACATATTAACACTCTGATTTTATTAATAGCGATTTTTGAAATTTGGACTTTTTACCGATTCATCAAATTTTTGATAATTTTAGTTAGATCAGTTGCCATAGTATTATAAATGCGAATTAAGGGTTGAATCCGGCAATGTAAAATCAGTTATTTATAAAGCCTGCCTGCTGTGTCTGATTTTATAATATGCTGTTTTTACTGAGTCCGGAGTTTTTGACTCTTAATTGGCATTATAAATCTCCTTGGAGAAATGCCTGCCATTTATCCAGAATTCTCGGCAGATCATCGTCAATTTCCCGTTCATGCACTTTCAGTTTTTCAACCCATCTTTCCCCTGCCGCATTCTTCCGCAGTTCTTCAATCTCTTTGGGAAAAACCGGTTCTGCCCCGTCTTCATCCCGCACATAAATCTTATTTCCCCGCCGGTCCTTGCCCACTTTTTCCGCAATGGCCATAAACACATCATAAGGGACCCGGTAAGAAATAAATCCTCCGGAAATATTCTGCGGATAAACAGAAACTGTGCATTCCGTCCCCCAATCAGATGAAACGGGGCAGTTATTTTTTGCTGAGTGCCTAATCCGGGGGATCGGTCATAAGTTTTTCCTCGTGGAATTTCCGTTGAAGAAAAAGCAGGGAAGCCTGCACACCCACCTGGGGCAGAAAGTCTTCCACAGGAAGATCAACCTTGGATACCACGGCCTCATAGGCCATGACCTTGGCATCCACCGAAGCATCCAGAAAACTGTAGCGGGCCATCCATTCATATTTGATTTTTTTCCAAAGTATCTCAGTCAGGTTAAATTCCGGAGAATATTTGGGAAGAAATTTTGGTGGTGGATCAAAAAGGTTGATTTCTCACTGCAGGGGTGTATTGCATAGACCCTGGAGTACCCCGGCGGGTCTATGCATACGCCCTCACAGTCATATATTTAATGCTTCAACTTTTTTGACCCACTACCGATAATCGGAATATATACCGTCTGAAAAACGGTTTACAGCAGATTTTCAGCGCGCAGGCGGGAAATGATCTCACTCGTTGATTTGCTGCGGTTCATCGTATAAAAATGAAGCCCGGGCACCCCTTCTTTGAGCAGACCCCGGCACTGTTCGCAGGCAAAATCAATCCCCAGATTCAGCACGGCATCTTTGTCCTCCGGATCTGCTGCATCAAGGCGGTTCTGTAATTCATCTGTGATTGCGGAACCGCAGACCCGGGAAAGCATTTGGGTCAGCTTTACCGTATATACAGGCATGATACCCGGAATAATGGGAGCTGTAATGCCGATATTTCTGCATTTTGCAACATAGTCAAAAAAATAGCGGTTATCATAAAAATACTGGGTTACGATATATTCCGCCCCCTTATCCACTTTGCGTTTCAGATATTCAATATCTTTTGCAGGACTCTCGGCCTCAATATGACCTTCAGGGTATCCGGCACAGCCCAGGGTGAAGTCGTAACGTTTTTTGATAAAAGCGATGAGCTCGGAGGCATAGGAAAAACTTTCCGGATGAGGGGTAAAGTCCTCTCCTTTGGGCCGGTCTCCGCGAATGACAAAAATTGTTTCCACCCCCAGTTCCTTATATTTATCCAGAACCGCTGTAATCTCTTCCGGGCCCAGACCGTAACCGGTCAGATAGGCAGCCGCGGGCTGTTTTTTTTCAATCATGATTTCTTTTACACTCCGGTAGGAACCGTCCCGGGTGGAGCCGCCCGCGCCGAATGTCATGGTCATGTAGTCCGGTTTCAGTGCGGAAAGTTTTTCAATCAGCGGCCCGAAGTTTTTTTCTGCATCTTCATTTCTCGGGGGGAAGAATTCCATGGAAATAATTGTCCGGCCATCCCTGTACAGATTGCTGACACGCATTTCAGATAATCTCCTTAAAAATAGTTTTTTTCCGCAAATAACTGATCTTATGGAAAGACATTCTGCGGAAACAGAAAATACCTGCCCCGGCAAATCCGGAACAGACATGATGTTATGATATAAAAATCATATTACAATATTTGCACGAATCTTTCAAGAAATATTGCGCTTGTTTTCCAAAATAACTTATTACCGGAATACAGGGCAGGTGAAGCGAAGCGAGCCCGGCATCCGATGACAGACGGCGGGTTTCGCTTCGCTTCATCCCCTCTGCAATTTATCATGGGATAATTTATTTCCCGGGATAATTGATGATCCCGTAAAAAGTCCGAAAGATACATATTAACACTCCGATTTTATTAATAGCTATTTTCAGTAGATCGAAACGTTTCCGGAGGAGTGCAAAAATTGTATTTTTGCATGGGGTAACCGGGAGATACGGCGGTGCAGAAATACAATTTTTGCACTCCGGGGCAGCTGTAAAACCGTATCCGGGGAAAACTTTTCGATCTACTGATTTTTGAAATTTGGACTTTTTACCGATTCATGATAATTTATTTCCTGTAAATTTTCTGATATTCCGTAAACAGATAAATCTGTATTTTCCGCAGGGCTGTTTGCAAAAAATTATTGTAAGAGATTCGGAATCATCATATAAAGAAAGCATGTGCGGCTTCATACAGTTTCAACTGGCCATGCACCGGTCTCCCAAAAGCAAAATCCTGAGTTGCTCATTTCCCGGGATATGATAATAAACCGTTTCTGTTTCTGAAAATGAGAAGAAGAATGAACATGAAAAAAATCAGCGTTCTGGTAGTGGATGACAGCAGATTTGCGCGGGAATTTATCAGCGATCTGCTTTCGGAAGATGAACATATCCGTGTTGCCGGTCATGCGGAAAACGGAGCGGATGCCCTGGCAAAAGTCGCCGAACTCTGCCCGGACATTATCACCATGGATATTGATATGCCGGTGATGGACGGCCTGGAAGCCATCAGCCGCATTATGTCGCTGCGGCCCATTCCGATTCTGGTGCTGACTTCACGGGATGATGCGGATACGGCCTATCATGCAATTTCCAAAGGCGCGCTGGAAGTGATACCCAAACCCGATGTCAATATGGACTGCGCCTGGGAACTGAACCGGAAAATCCGGCTCCTGTCCCAGGTAAAAGTGATTTCCCATATCCGCCGGGAACGGCAGGCGGAATCCGCCCCCCTGTTTGCGGCCCGGATGAAAAACAGGTGTTCCAAAGTGATTGCAATCGCAGCATCTACGGGAGGCCCCAAGGCTTTGGCCGCTTTACTTTCGGCCTTTCCGCAAAACTTTCCCTGTCCCATTGTCATTGCCCAGCATATTGCATCAGATTTTGTTTCCGGTCTGGCAACCTGGCTGGACAAAATCCTCGCGCTGAAAGTCGGCATCGGGGAAGCGGGGAAAACACTGCAGCCCGGCACAGTATATATTTCTCCGGCTTCTGCGCATATGAAAATCGGGCAGGGACGCACGATTGCCTTCCGCCCCCGGCAGTCTTCGGATATCTATTATCCCTCCTGCAATATTCTGCTTGCATCCGCGGGAGAAATATACGGTTCCTCTGCCATCGGCATTGTCCTGACGGGCATGGGAAATGACGGTGTGCAGGGGCTGCAGACCATTAAAAAAGCAGGTGGTTTTACCATTGCCCAGGATGAACAAAGTTCGGTAATTTTCGGTATGCCGCGGGCCGCCATTGAAAGCGGGGCTGTTGACAGCATTCTGTCCATTCCTGAAATGGCTGCGGAAATTATGCAGCGCGTGTGTGAAAAATGACGGATACACTCCCTTTTCAGAAACTCATTCAGGAACAAACCGGTATCCGCTTTGAAAAAAGCACACTGGAAATTCTGGCAGCGGAAATCCGGAACATGGTTTACGGAAAAGGACTGAAAAGCGAGGAGGAGTATTACCGGCTGCTGCTCCGTGATTCCAAAGAATTTTTTGAGTTTCTCAACCTGCTTACGGTCAATGAAACCTATTTTTTCCGGGAAGAGGCGCATATCCGTCTTTTTACCCAAAAACTGGTCCCGGAACTTCTGCAGAAAAAAAGCAGCGGACAAAAACTGCGCATTTTCAGCGCCGGCTGTTCCACCGGAGAGGAAGTCTATTCTCTGGTCATTGCACTGCGGGAAAAATACGGAAAAGAAGCCGAATATTTATTCTTTGTTCAGGGCGCGGATATTGACAGAAGGGCTGTACAGAAAGCCAGGGAAGGAATTTACAGCCAAAGGGCTTTCCGTATGACCGGGGATCTGCGCAGGGAAATGTGGTTTACAGAAACGGCCGCAAAGCAGTTCCGGGTGGCAGACAGCATCCGCAACCAGGTCCGTTTTTCCATGCTGAACCTGCTGAGCCGTCCTTATCCGGAAGAACTGGGACAAAACGATATTATTTTTTACCGGAATGTTTCCATTTATTTTGATGAAATTTCCAGGAAAAAAATTTTCAGGAACCTGGCAGATACACTGCTTCCGGGCGGATATCTGATTGTCAGCTCAACCGAAACCCTGTCCCATGACTATAAGATTCTGCATCTGATACAAAAAGACGGGGTGTTTCTTTTCCGCAAAGGAACCGGAACAGGGGACGGTGAAAAAAGGGGGGGGATTTTTCCTCTTTCCGGAAGAAAACGGAAAAGACCCCTTTCCGCGGCCCGGAAATATTTTGCGCACAGCCCGGAAAATGCTTCGGACTGCGCTCCCGGCGGATTTGAAAAAACAGAAAACAGGCCAGGCAGACAGGAAAAGGTTCCGCAGCAGCAGTCCGATTCCCGTGAATCTGAAAATGTATATCAGCAGGCGGCAGCGGCCGTGCAGAAAAAAGAATATGCCAAAGCCCTGGCATGTCTCAACCGGCTCCTCCGGGCCGAGCCTTCCCATATCCGGGCCGCAAGTCTGAAAGCCGCTGTTTTGCTGAATCAGGGAAAATCTGAAGAGGCCGGACATATCTGCGAAGATATCATAAAACAGGATTCTCTTTTTATGGAAGCCTATTTTCTGCTGGGACTGATAGCGAACACTGCCGACCGGAAGACAGAAGCACTGAAACGTTTCCGGGAAGCCTCGTATATCTGCCCCGGAGCATGGCCGCCCCATTTTTACAGCGCCCGAATATCCCAGACCCTGGGAGACAGGGGAAAAGCTGTCCGGGAATACGGAAGTGTTTTGAGAATACTGGAGCAGGGAGGATTCCGGAAACACGGCCTTTCTTTTTTCCCTTTTGCTTTTACAGAAGAAGACATCCGGCATCTCTGCCGTTATAACAGGGAAAAAATTGTTTCCGACCCTGTAAACGGGGCCAAAGGAGAAAAGAATGGCATTTGATAAAGCCAAATTTCTGGCCCGTTTTGTTGACGAGGCCCGGGAGCATATCAGCAGACTCAATGAAGGGCTGAAAGTTCTGGATAAAAATCCGGAAGATACGGATACGCTGAATGCTGTTTTCCGTTCGGCCCATACCATCAAGGGTTCTTCCCGAATGATGAAACTGATTCCGGTCAGTGAAGTGGCCCATAAACTGGAAGATGCCCTGGATGCATTCCGGCAGCAAAAAATTCCGCCCTCGCCCGCGCTCAGTGATCTTTTTTTTCAGGGCATTGATGCCATTGACACCATGCTCGATCAGATTGCAGCGGGCCGGGAAATACGGGAAACACCGCCTGAAATATGCGAGGCCCTGGAAAAAGCCGCAATGGGTATGCCTTTATCGGAATCTGAAAAAAGCAAAGAAATAAAGCCGGAAAAAAACGAAACAGTTTTTCCGGAAGAAAAAGAGACGGTTCCGCCAAAAGCAGAGCGTGAAAACAGCACAGGGACCGGAGAGAAGTTCAGGGAAAAAGAAGCGGAACCGGAGCTAACAGAAGAAATTCAGCGCGAAAAGGCAGGGAGTGAAAGCAGGGCAGAAAACGGGGAGGTGTTCAGGGAAAAAGAGCCGGAGCCGGAAATACGGATTTCCGGAAAGCCGGAAAATACCGCTGCAGAAAAACCGAAAGCCGAAACCATCCGGATCGAGGCGGACAAACTGGATGAACTCATTAAACTCATGGGCGAAATTGTTTCCGGTCACAGCAGAAGCCGGCAGCGGATTCAGCAGATACTGGATATTGAGAAACTATCGGAAAAATACAGCCGTTTTGCAGAAAAACTGCCGGAAAAACGACCGCTTTCCGCCAAAGAGCGGAAAGAACTGCTGGACAATGCCGCAAACCTTCACAGCGCGCTGAAAGAGCTGGCAGCACTGTTTAAGGAAGATATCAGCATACAGGGCATACTGAGCAATGAGCTGCAGGATAAATCCCTGAAAATGCGGATGCTTCCCCTTTCCACCATTTTCAATTCCTTTCACCGCACCGTGCGTTATATTGCACGGAATTTTGACAAAGAGATTGATTTCAGCGCAGAAGGGGGAGAAACCGAACTGGACAAAAAAATCATTGAAAAAATCAGTGATCCCCTGCTTCATATGATCCGCAACTGTATTGATCACGGCATAGAAAAAAAGGAGGAACGTATCCGGGCCGGAAAAAATGCAAAAGGAAGCATCCGTCTTTCGGCAGATTATGAAGGGGAAAATGTGCTTATCCGCATCCGGGATGACGGAAAGGGAATCCCCCTGGAAAAAATCAAAGAAAAAGCCGTGAAGAAAAAAATCTTTACCCCGTCTGAAATTGAAACTGTACCGAAAAATGAAATTATCAATCTGATTTTCCGGCCCGGCTTCAGTTCCAAAGATATTGTCACCGATATTTCCGGCAGAGGCGTGGGCATGGATGTGGTAAAGAAAAATATTATTGATGATCTCAAAGGCACTGTGCAGGTGGAAACAGAAGAGGGAAAAGGCTGCTCCAGATCGGAAGGCCTGCCCCTGACAATGGCGGTGATTCATGTGCTGTTTATCCGCGTATCCGGGATGAGTTTTGCTGTTCCGGCCAGTTATATCAGCGAAATTGTCCGTCTGAAAACCGAAGACCTCATCCGGGTGACAGACCGCAGGGCCGTGCGGATCCGGGATCAGATTGTACCCATTGAATATCTCTGTACTGTTCTGGCGGTTCCCGCGGAAAAAACACGGAAAAAGGAGGATGAATTCCTGATTCTGATCGCTTCTGTGGGAAATGAAAAAATGGGTCTTATCATTGATGCCCTTGTGGATGAGGAGGATATGGTCATCAAACCCCTGCCTTCCCATATGCGGCATATCCGTTTTGTATCGGGCTGCATTATATCCGGCAGTAATGAAATTTTCAATGTTCTCCATATTCCCCGGATTATGGAAAGTGCCAAAGAAATCCGCAGGCAGTCATCCGTGCAGCCCGAAAAGAAAAGTCTGCATATTCTGGTGGCGGATGATTCGGTGAGTACGCGGGAAATTGAAAAAAGTATTCTGGAATCATACGGTTATCATGTCACACTGGCCGGAGACGGCCGGGAGGCATATGAAAAAACCCGGAAATATTCTTATGATCTGATTGTCAGCGATGTGGAAATGCCGCGCATGGACGGATTTTCACTGACCAAAAAACTGCGGGAAGAGGAAGAGTATAAAGACACCCCGATTATTCTTGTCACATCCCTGGATAAAGAGGAAGATAAAAGAAAAGGGATACAGGCCGGGGCCGATGCCTATATTGTAAAAGGGGATTTTGAACAGAGTACCCTGGTGGAAACAGTGCGCAATCTTTTGGGATAACAGTGCAGAAACACAAAAAAACAATAAGGAAAAGCGCATTCTTTCATGTCTGAAAAAAAACTCAAAATACTGATAGTGGATGACGAGGCCTTTGTGCGGGATATGCTGGCAGACATCCTGATGTCCGGAGAACTGTCCGCGGAAGTGGAAACAGCGGAAAACGGGGCAGAAGCCTTAAAAAAAATACAGAACCGTCCGGATACGGATCTGATTATTTCGGATATGAATATGCCGGAAATGAACGGCATGGAACTGCTGCGGCATATACAGAAAGAGGGAAAAAAACTTCCTTTTATTGTACTGACCGGGAACAAAGAAGTAAAAGTGGCCATAAAGGCCCTGAACATGGGAGCCAGTGATTATCTGCTCAAAGATGAGAATATTGAAGACACCATACCCGTATCTGTGAAAAGAGTATTGGAAAAATACCGCCTGGAAAAGGAAAACCGCCGTCTGCTGGAAGAGCTGGCCCGGAAAAACAAAGAGCTGGAACGGCTTTCCCTGCTGGACGGGCTGACGGATATTGCCAACCGCCGGTATTTTGATACTGTCATTGCAAGAGAATGGAACCGGGCAAAGCGGAAGAAATCCCCCATGTCTCTGATTATGGCGGATATTGATTATTTTAAGCTATATAATGATACTTACGGACACCAGGAGGGAGACCGCTGCCTTAAATCTGTTGCAGGGGCTTTGCACAGTGCAATGCAAAGACCCGGAGATTTTCTGGCCCGTTACGGGGGAGAGGAATTTGCAGCCATACTGCCGGATACAGAAAGGGAAGGTGCATTGTATATTGCAGAAAATATGAGAATAAAGGTCAGAAATTTAAACATTCCCCACGGCAGTTCGGAAGTATCGGACCGGGTCAGTCTCAGTATCGGGGTTTCCACCTTTCAGCCCGGAGACGGTTCAAATATCCGCCGGATCATCGAATGGGCGGACCGGGCTTTGTACCGTGCCAAAAATGAAGGCAGAAACCGGGTTCTGTATTTTTCTTCGAAAGACAGGCGGGAAGGAAATGGCAGTGAAGAATAGAAAATACCGGATTCTTCTGGTGGACGACGACCCTTTTGTGCGGATGATGCTGAAAGAAATACTGGAATTCGGAGGATATTCTGTGGAGGTTGCGGTGAGCGGTCCGGATGCCCTGGAAAAATTTTCCCTGTACCCGGAAACGGCTCTGATTATTTCCGACATGAATATGGCCGAAATGAACGGTATAGAATTCATCCGGGAGTTTCGGAAACAGAACAGGGATATTCCCATTATTATCCTGACAGTGAATACGGAAATCACCGTGGCGCTGAAAGCCATCCGATGCGGCGCGAATGACTATCTTCTCAAAGATGATAATATACAGGATACCCTTCTGATTTCCATTGAAAAAAATCTGGAAAAATCCAGACTGGAAAAGCAGAACCGCAAACTGCTGGAAGAGCTGGCCCGGAAAAACCGGGAACTGGAACGGCTTTCCCTGCTGGACGGACTGACGGATGTGCCCAACCGGCGGTATTTTGACAAGGTGATTTTCCAGGAGTGTCTGCGGGCCGCGCGGGAATCAAAACCTGTCTCCATGCTGATGATTGATATAGATTTTTTCAAAAACTATAATGACAGCTGCGGTCATCCGGCCGGGGATGACTGTCTCCGGAAAGTTGCCAAATCCCTGGAATACACCCTCTCACGTCCGGGGGATTTTCTGGCGCGTTTCGGAGGGGAGGAATTTGCGGCCATACTGCCGGATACAGACAGCAGGGGCGCGCTTCTGCTGGCGGAAAAAATGCTTGCAGGTATACGGGAACTGAAAATCGCGCATCCTTCTTCCGCGGTATCCGGTTTTGTGAGCATCAGTCTGGGAATCGGAAGCATTCCGCCTGCAGCGGGACTGCGGGCCGACCCTGCCCGGCTGATCGCAATGGCGGATCAGGCATTGTACCGGGCCAAATCATCGGGCCGAAACTGCATCGGGATCATGGAAAAGGCAAAGACAGGCAGTTGCTGAAAAACCCTAAAAAGTCAGAAATCCCGTCACTCCGGCCAAAACCGGAGTCCGGAAGCGGCTGAAATTACCGGATTCCGGATTTGCCCCGAATGGGGCAGAATCAGAATTCCGGACTTTTTGCCGGGTCATCAATTCTGATGAATCGGTAAAAAGTCAGATTTTTGAAAATCGCTGTCAGTAAAATCAGCAGATTAATGTGTATCAAAACCTAATTTTCTGACTTTTTACGAGATCATCAATTCTCAATTTCCGAAATAAGAGGAGGCAGAGTGACCGAAGAAAGGATAAGCATACTGGTCGCTGATGATGATCCCTTTGTCAGGGCCATGCTGCAGGAGATACTGGAGTCTGCGGATTATGCTGTGCAGACAAGTGATGACGGTTCCGAAGCATTCCGCATCTGGTTTGCATCGCCGGAAAGCACAGACCTCATTATATCGGATATGAATATGGAAAAAATGAGCGGTCTGGAACTGATTCGGCAGGTGCGCAGATACAGCGGTGCAGTTCCCCTTATCATTCTTACGGTGAATGATGAAATATCCGTTGCCCTGGAAGCCATTCGCAGCGGTGCCACCGATTATCTTTTAAAAGATGAAAATATACAGGAGACCATCCTGATTTCTGTGGAAAGAGTCATTGAAAAAGACCGGCTCAAAAAGCAGAATCTCCGCCTCATGCACGAATTGGAAGAAAAAAACAGGGAGCTGGCCGCCTCCAACCGGAAACTGCTGGATCTGAATCAGCAGAAAAACCGTTTTCTGGGGATAGCGGCCCACGATCTGCGGGGCCCTATCGGCGGCATTATGGGGCTGAGTGAAATGCTCATGGAAGAGGGGGCGGGCAAAATATCGGAAGATCATGAAACTTTTATCCGCACCATCCATTCTGTTTCCAAAGAAATGCTGCTGCTGCTCAATGATCTTCTGGATGTATCCGTAATTGAAAGCGGCCGGCTGGACATCCGGCCCGAAACAGACGATTTGAAAGCACTGCTGGAAAAACGCATTGAAATCAACCGATTTGCCGCAGATAAAAAGAAAATCCGCATACAGACAGATTTTTCGGATATTCCGCCCCTGTCTTTTGATGCCAAACGCATCAGTCAGGTTTTTGACAACTATATCAGCAATGCCGTCAAATTTTCTCCCATCAACTCCAATATATATATAAAACTGACGCAGGAAAATGATTTTGTCCGGGTCACTGTCCGGGATGAAGGGCCCGGCATTTCCGAAGAGGACAGGGGAAAACTTTTCGGCGAATTTCAGCGGCTGAGTGCCAGACCGACCGCGGGGGAAAGCAGCACCGGTCTGGGGCTGGCCATTGTAAAAAAAATCATTGATGGCCACGGGGGAAAAGTCTGTGCGGAAAGCAGGGAAGGGGAAGGGGCCGCCTTCAGTTTTCTGATTCCTTTTACATAAAGGGCCATGACTGATGATCACAGCAAAGCATAAAACAGGGATTGTCCGGCTGCGGACGGGAAACATGCCGCATCCCTTTCCCCTGTTCCGAAGCATAAAAAGTTTTTATCTTCATCATTTTTGAATAGCTTATGAAAAATACGGAAAAAAAGTTCAGCGCTTTTCGGAGCAATCCGGTATATATTTCTCTGCAGAAAAGTTATGAGCGATTTGTAAGAATCCGGGGCAATCCCCGGGAAATTGCCCTGGGATTTGCTCTGGGCGTTTTTATCGGTGCCAGTCCGACAATGGGTGTTCAGATGCTCATAGCCATATTTTTCGCGGCACTGTTTAAATGGAACAAATTTGCGGCAGCCGCGGGAGCGTGGCTCAGCAATCCCCTGACAGCTCCTTTTCTTTACAGTCTGACCTATTTTATCGGTGCAAAAGTGCTTTCCTATGAAAGACAGCATCCCCTGCCCAAAGAAGCGAATCTGGATGCCCTGATCTGTATGCTGAAACAGGCTCCGGAAATATTATGGATTATGACCGTCGGCGGGGTGATTGTCGGACTCCCCCTTGCTTTGGCCGCGTTTTATTTTGCCCGGTCTGCTATCCTCAAATACCGGGAAAGCATACAGAAAACCATTGCCAAAGAAAAAAAAATACTGTCCAAAACCAAAGAGAATATCAAAAAAAGAATATCCGACAGGAAAAAAAGAAAGAAGCAGCGATGAATACCTCAGTATCCGGGGCTTATAGATATACCATTACTCTGTAATGTAACATACCCTTTGAGAAAATTGTTTCATGCTGATTATATCCGGTATTTTATTCAGAGAAACCCGGAGTGCGAAAGTTGGGCGGAGCTGTCTTTCGCCCACACTCCGAAGGAGCTTGGGCGAAAAATAATTTTCGCACTCCTTTCTCAAAGACAATGTTACATTACACCATTACTCAAAAGATTTTCCCCCATTTTTTCCGGGGGAATCCAATATCCGGGCATTTTTCGGAAATCCGGGTAAGCGGAAATTTTTTGAGTAATGGTATATATGCAGATGAACTGATACCGAAATTTTAGCTTAACAGCCTGAATTTGAGAATTTCAAAACCCATGATGAGTATCAGTTCTCCTGCAAAGGACTATAGTGCATTGTCAATTGACTCGTTGACTTGTTCCCGGGCAGATCCCCAACCATTACGTTAAGGAAAAGGCTTTTTTGGAAAGTCCTGAAAGGGCGCATTGGTATAGCCCGGGGCAAAGCCCTGGGAATATTGAATAAAATATAATCCAGGCACTGAAAGGGCGTATTAAAAAATGATCCGGGTACATAATCCGCCCTTTCAGGACTTATGGTTTTTTTGTCCTGTATTCCCGGGGCTTTGCCCCGGGCTGTATCAACCCGCCCCTTCGGGGCTTTCCTTAACTTAATGCCATTGAGGCAGAGCCCGGGAACGAGTTAATGAATTGGGCAGCTTATTTCAGAATCATTCCCTAATGCTGACAGAACACTGCCGTTTCGCTTTTTATTTTCCGGGGCACTGGCACCGCACTGATTCATCAATATTCTTATTGCCGTATGCTTTGTCAAAATAATCGCTGAATTCCAAAGACAGTTTGATGGCTCTTTCCCGGTAGGCATTTTTATCCGGCCATGTATTTTCGGGAATCAGAATATCCGAAGGTATGCCCGGGCAGAAAACCGGAACATCCAGATGGAATATTTTGTCCCGCACATATTTTACATGCTCCAGTCTGCCGTCCAGGGCGGCATCCACCATGGCCCGTGTCAGGGTAATATCCATACGCTGCCCCACACCGAAAGGCCCGCCGCTCCAACCGGTATTGATCAGATAGACAACGGTTTTATGCTGCTCCATTTTCTGCCCCAGCATATCCGAATAAATATGGGGAAGGCAGGGCATAAAGGGCTGGCCGAAAAAACGGGAAAAGGTGGAAACCGGGTCAACAATGCCGGTTTCGGTTCCGGCCAGTTTGCTGGTATAACCCATAAGAAACCAGAGCATGGCCTGATCCGGATTCAGACGGGAAACCGGGGGCAGAACGCCGTTTGCATCGGCAGTAAGAAACAGAATTGTTTTGGGATGACTCCCCCTTGACTCCGCCTTGATATTGCTCAGAAAGCGAAGGGGATAGGAAGCCCGGCTGTTGGGGGTCAGCCGGTCATCAAAAAGGTCAAATGTTCCGCCCGGGTACATCAGGGCATTTTCCACAATCACGCCGTGTTCCAGATAGTCATCCCTGTGAAAAACGGCCTTGTATATTTCCGGTTCTTTTTCCGGATTCAGATCAATGAGTTTGGCATAGCAGCCGTTTTCAAAATTGGCAATGCCCCTGTCACTCCATCCGTGTTCGTCATCTCCCAGCAAAGCCCGATCCGGAACGGCAGAAAGTGTGGTTTTCCCGGTGCCGGAAAGCCCGAGAAAAAGGCTGAGTTCCCCTTTGGTATTTTCATTGGCCGAGCAGTGAATAGGCAGAATATTGTCCAGTGGCAGATAGTAATTCATCACCGTAAACATCAGTTTTTTCACACTGCCGCCATAAGCCGAACCGTAAACCAGTCCGACGCGGTTTGCAAAATCAATGACAATCGCTATATCCGATGTCTTTCCGCCGGGAAGATCCCGCAGTCGTCCCTTATAACGGGAGGCATTCACTTTATCATAGGGCAAAACCAGCAGGGTAAAAGGTTTGTCGGCAAAAATACCGGAAGCAGTATCTTCGGGAACAGGGCGGAACATATTCAGGGTAAAAAGGGCGGTCAGAGAACGGTCGGAAATGGTCTTTACCGGCATGGCATAAGAAGGATCCGCACCGATAACCCGGTCTGTAACAAAGAGAACCTGTTTTCCCTTCAGTACTTTCAGAGCATCCTGCCACAGCATTTCAAAGGTTTCCGCATCCACCGGAAGATTATTGGGGGAATCCCAGTCAATATTGCTGTCTGTTTCCGGTCTGCGTACAATCAGTGTGTCCAAAGGTGCCCGGCCGGTAGAATGGGGGGGAGTCCAGGTGGCCAGCGCTCCGTTTGCTGCAACCAGTGCTTCTTTTCTTTCCACTACCTGCCGGATGGTTTCCTTACGGCTCAGGTTTGCAAAAATCTGAGGATGATCTGCTAAAACTTTGGTGAGGTTTTTGCTAAATTCCATATTATCTGCCTTTGCATAGTGTTTTGTCAAAGTTAAACTGACGGGTTACGTCACACCTGCCGGGGCGTATTGCATACGCCCCGGTTCTGCCGTATGGCGGGCGTATGCAGCACGCCCCCACGGTTTAAGCAGATGTTCCGGATACCCCTCATTTTCACCTTGACGAGACAATAGTGTTTTGTCAGGATTTGAATGCGGGGTTACCTTATCCTGTAAGAGCGTACCGCATATGCCCCGAAGTCCGCTTATGCCGGGCCTGTGCAATACACCCCTGCGGTTTCAGCAGATGTTCCGGATACCCGTCATTTTAACCTTGACGATACAATAGTTAAAATTGAATGTATCATAGCCACAACTCTTCTGACCTATAAATCATGCCTTTGATTTTGTAAAGTATTAACCCAGGCTGCCACCTATCGGGGCAGCAACCGAAAATCAGGCAGTTGCAGGATACTCAAAAGTTACCGGAACGAAAAATCAATAGGTTACGTTTATAGGTAGCAAATTGAGTAAAGTATTATTGATGAACCCGTAAAAAGTCCGTCAGAAAAAAATCTGCCACATTATAATGCGGCTGTATCAGCATTTTACAGCAGTATATTGTGGTCAGAATATTCGGTTCTGACTTTTTACAAAACCATCATTATTGAACCGGATATTTTTTTCCAAAGGAAAGATAATGCAGTTTTTCATATTTCAGATCCTTATCACCGTAGGCTGTTTTGTTTTCAGCCGGATGACCGACAGCGATCACGGATTCAATTTCATACCTGCCGGGAATCTCCAGCAGTTTACGGATGTATTCCCCGGTACTCTGTCCGTCAGCATTATCTCTTTTGCGTATCTGCACCCAGCAGGCACCCAGTCCCAGTTCTTCGGCCATCAGCAGAAGATAGACCGATGCAATGGAGGCATCTTCCACCCACACATCGGATTTTTCCGTATCGGCCATGACCACAATTCCCGCAGCGGCCTCTTTGAGAAAAGAGGCTCCGTGGGGTTTGCATTTTGAAAGTTTTTCCAGTATGTCTTTCTCATCCGTCAGCAGAAACTCCCAGGGCCGGATGGAGCGGGAAGATGGGGACAAAAGTGCCGATTTCAGCAGCATATCCATTTTATCCCTTTCCAGGGGCTGATCTGTAAATTTTCGGATGCTTCTTCTTTTTTTCATAATATCGTATAACATAATATCCTCCGAACGCACGGCAGAGACGCAGGGCCCTGCGTCTCTGCATCACATATTTTTCAAATATAAAAAATAAATTAATCGTGATGATCTCGTAAAAAGTCGGGAAATCAGGTTTTGATACATATTCATCAGCTGATTTTACTGACAGCGATTTTCAAAAATCTGACTTTTTACCGATTCATCAATCGTGTGCTGCAGAAAAATATTCCCCAAGGCAGCAGCATTGTCCCCTATGGGTAATACTGCTGACGCAGAACCTATCCGAAAACCTTTGAAACCGATTTTTAAACCCGGTAAAAACAGGAGTTCCGAACATCGGGAAACAGGTTTTCGGATAGGCTCTTGGGGGGCGGTTCCCCCCCGTTTTTTTCAGGACAGAAAAAAACGGGCCATGCATTCTTCCGCATAACTCTGGAAACGGAAGTTTCTGATAAATCCGGTATGTCCTCCGTAAGAAGTCTGCTCTATCGTGAGATTTCTGCCGGATGCAAGACGGGGCAGATCCGCAGCAGGGATAATGGGATCATCCGCACTAATCAGAATACGGGAAGGAACCTGCAGATTTTCCAAAGCATTCCCGCAGATGCTGTAGGCCCGCAGATATGCTTCGGCAGTGGAAAAACCGGTGTGACGGGGGGCGAAGAATTCTGTCATGCTCCCCAGGGTGGGGAAGCGGGAAAGATCTTTCAGTTCTGTAAATTCAGGAAAAAGCCGGTATTTTTTCTGCAAAGAACGCCGCCACTTTTTCATAAAATAATGATGGTAAAATGACGGCCCGTTTTCCAGTATCTGCATGGTTTTCTGCGGATCCAGCAGGGGACTGACGGCCATGACTTTTGCCGGACGGATACCGGCCGCGGGTGCGCGGACGGCAATCCGCAGGGCAAAATTTCCTCCCAAAGAAAAACCGGCCAGAAACAGCTTTCGGTGAGGAAAACGGTTTTGAACTGCTCTGACCGCCCCCACGGTTTCATCAATGCGGCAGGAATGAAACAGCCCCCTGTTCAGGCGGTGACTGTTTCCGTGATCCCTGAGATTCAGCCGGAACACATCAAATCCTTTGCGGAAAAGATAATCCGCAGCGGATATCAGATAAACCGAATCGGAACTGCCTTCCCAGCCGTGAATGAGAACAGCAAGATCATTTCCCCCCTTTTCCCGGGCAGTATATTTCCCTTCCAGACGAACCCCCTTTCCGCAATCCAGAATGCAGTGACTGCTTTGTGAAATCAGCCTGCGCGCACGGAACAGCACAAAAGGACGCCGCAGTTTAATACTGGCCAGTACGGACTGTATATGGGGATTCCGGAAAAAAAGCGGGGGACGGAATGAATTGTTTACAGCGATTTCCACCATGCCGGTCTGCCCCCCTCAGACCCCCGCCACATCCTTACCGCATTTTTTACAGATTTTGGCCCGTCTTTTGATAATTTCGGTGCAGTAAGGACATTCACGGGTAAAATGCCGTTCATGCAGTTTTTTGATGGCCGCTTCCACCTGTTTTTGCAAAAGGTTGTTTTTATAATCAAAATTGCGGATGGCATCAATGGCTTCCATACCGGCAATATCTCCCAGCATCTCTGCCGCCTTTATCCGTACCCGCATGGGTTCTGCCGTGTCCAGCAGCATACGGGTAATGGTAATTTCATCTTTGCTGAGATAGCAGTCTGTCAGAATGGAAAAGCCTTTGATGGTGTTCTGCTTGAGCACTTCCTGCTCCATCACTGTCCGGTTATCAATCAGCTGACCGGTTCCCCCCATGGGGCTGAATACCGGCATACATTCAAATTTGTCCGAGTCCTTGTATTTTATACAGCGGTAAGAAGCTTTCTGGCCGAAATTTTCCTCCAGCTCTTTCCAGCCGCTTTCATAAAGGGGGCATTTATCATTAAAACATACATAAAGAAAAGGGGCACCCCAGCCCAGTCCGTCACTGAAACTGACCGGGGGAACTTCCCATATACTCATTTCTTCCTTACAGTGGGGGCATACCGGTTTTTTCTGTGACAGCATGTCCTCCAGATAGTGATCCTTGCTTTCCATGACCATGTGAGATTATCCTCCCTTGCATAAAATATATTTAAAAATTCTTTTAAGAACTGTACAAAGAAATATAAGATAAGATTTCTGTACTTTTCCGCAAGCATTTTTTTTATAATAACCCGGGCTGCCGCCCGGCAGGGAGGTAAACAGAAATCCGTCATCTGCAGGATACCCCAAAAGCTGCCGGAATGAAAAATCAGCAGATTTGGATTACAGGTGGCCGTTCCAATGCTCCTGACTTAGGCAAAACGGAGACCGGGCGTATTGCATACGTTCTTCCGCCGGTCAGCAGGACGTATGCAATACGCCCCTGCGGAAAAAAATTCCTCAAGGCAGCAGTAATGGGTGGCAGACCGGGGGATAATAATCAGCAGATCGAAAAGTTTCCGGGACAGTCTCAAAACTGTATCCGGGAAAAATGTTCCGATCTGCTGATAATGAATTGAAGTCGTTGACTTGAACCATGCCTTCTGTTATTGCACGGGTCCGGCTGCATTTTTAGTGCATTGTTTCACTTAAAATTGTGCAGGTATTTCGGTTCAGAATATCCGAATGCCGGGTTACACTTCGCCAACCCGACCTACAATTTTAAGTGAAACAAAGCATTAGGTAGTGGGTCAAATTTGACCCACCACCCATTTTTACCCTTCGCGGGGAAAACATGATGATCTCGAAAAAAAGTCAGAAAATCAGGCATTGATGCACATCATTATACTGATTTTATTAATCGCAGTTCAATGTCATTGACTTAGGCAAAAAATCCCCCTCCCCCGGTGGGAGGGGTTAGGGGAGGGGGTGTATCAGTTTGTAATCAGAAATAATTTCACCCTCCCTCAGGGGAGGGGGGGGCTTAAGTCAATGACATTGAATAGCAGTTTTCAAAAATCTGACTTTTTACAGCTTCATCAAATATAAAAGGGGGAAATTTTATATGAGATTCATACGGTTCGGTGAAAAAGGGAAAGAAAAACCGGGTTTGCTGCAGGATGCCAAAATTGTCGATCTCCGGAAAATATATCCGGATATACCGGATATCGGAGAAATATTTTTCAGAGAGGGATGGCCTGAAAAACTGGCAGGGATTGAAGAAGAGGGGGAAAATATGGAAGTACGTCTCGGCCCGCCGCTGGCACGTCCTTCCAAAATCATCTGCCTGGGGAAAAATTATGCGGAACATGCCAAAGAAGGGGGATTTGACGCTCCCGAAAAGCCCCTGTTATTCTGCAAAACCATGAATACGGTCAACGGGCCCTATGATGATGTGCCGATGCCGGAAAGCAGCGGAAAAACAGACTGGGAGGTGGAGCTGGCCCTGGTCATCGGCAAAGAAGGAAAAAGAATTCCCCGCAGCCGTGCATTTGATTTTATTGCAGGTTATATGGTCATGAATGACGTATCCGGCAGGGAGGCCCAGTTCGGTGACGGGCAGTGGTTCCGCGGCAAGTCCTTTGACGGTTTTGCCCCTATGGGGCATGCCCTGGTAACAGCAGATGAGGTGGGAGATGTACAGAATCTGCGCCTGGAAGCCCTGGTGGACGGAAAAATAATGCAGGACGGCAATACCAAAGATATGATTTTTGATATTCCTTATATTCTGGAATATGTCAGCCGGGAAATGACATTATGGCCCGGGGATATAATTTCCACCGGAACGCCTTCGGGAGTGGGGATTTTCCGGGATCCTCCGATGACTTTGAAAGCGGGAAATGTTGTGGAATGCCGGATTGAAAAAATCGGAGCGATTCGGAACCGCTTTGTATAAACGGCCATGAGCCCTGACTCACAGCGAAACATGAAAGCCGCACGGAGTGCGAAAATGAAGGCCGAAGCCGGTTTTTCGCAGACACTTTCATATAAAACAGACTCCTGACACACTTTAATATATTTCAACCTAACTATCTGATATTTCAACATAAGAAAATGGACATTTGGAAAAATTGGTTAAATAGTGTATTGTAACCCTCTGTAAATAATCATAAACAGAGGATTAAAAATGAACACAGCAGAAAATATCCAAATTTTCGATTCATTACCAAATTTTTTTGGTGGCAGAAAAGTTAACATGATGATCTCGTAAAAAGTCGGAAAATCAGGTTTTGACACACATTAATATACTGATTTTATTAACAGCGATTTTCAAAAATCTGACTTTTTACAGGTTCATCAACATAGATCAACCTAAACGGAGCGGCTTTTTTCAAAAAATACGGCTGAAAGTCTGATAACCGGAACTTTGTCTGTTTTGCAGTTTTCACCCGGCGGGTGAAATCCGG
>JAABRU010000007.1 GCA_011390755.1 Desulfobacteraceae bacterium
GTAATTTTTTCCGACTTACAGGGCATAAAACCATAACTGTCTGAAACCATTAAATGCGGATGTTCTGTATTCATTTCATAACCTGCTGAAATTATTCAGCCCGAATTTTTTTACCGAACTGTTGATACAGGGTAATATCCCCGGATGGCCTCACAGAGTCCGGGAATGGTAAAGGCTTCGGCTGTCACCTGCACGTCAAAGCCCAGTTCTTCGGCTGTATCTGTGGTAATGGGGCCGATGCTGGCCACGGTGACATCTTTCATCAGGTTTTTCAGATCCGCATCTTCGGGCAGCAGGTTGCGGAAATTTTTCACAGTGGAGGAACTGGTGAATGTCACCATGTTGATATTTCCGGCTGCCAGTTCTTTGCGCAGGACATCCGCCTTTTCCCCGGCCTGTTCCGTGCAGTAGCTTGTGATTTCATCCACTTCCGCCCCCATTTTCCGCAGTTCCACGGGCAGGACGGGCCGGGCTTCTTTTGCTCTGGGCAGCAGGATTTTCTTTCCGCGCAGATCCTCTTTTTCAAAAGCCGCCACAACGGATTCCGCGCGGTAGCTTTCCGGGAGAATATCACTTCTCAGACCGAAGCCCAGCAGTCTTTCCGCTGTAACCGGGCCGATGGCGGCCGTGCGTAAGTTATGGAGCGCACGCACATCTTTCCCCAATGCAAAAAGGCGTTCAAAAAAGAATTTCACCCCGTTGACACTGGTAAAGACAATCCAGTGATAATCCGAAAGGTTTTCCATTGCCTCATCCAGCGGCTGCCAGTCATCCGGGGGAACCACTTCAATGGTGGGACATTCCAGGCAGTCCGCGCCCATTTCCGCCAGACGGTTTACCAGATCACTGGCCTGCTGCCGGGCGCGGGTAACGACAATCCGTTTTCCCAGCAGGGGACGGTTTTCAAACCAGCGCATTTTGTCCCGCAGACTTACCACACCGCCCACAATGATGATGGCCGGGGCCTTCATTCCCGCCACTTTCACTTTTTCCACAATGTCATTCAGGGTCCCGGCCAGGGATTCCTGTTTGGGAGTGGTTCCCCAGCGCACCAGCGCGACCGGGGTTTCCCCTGCCATGCCTCTTTCCGTCAGTTGACGGACAATATGGGGCAGATTTTTGACTCCCATGAAAAAAACAAGGGTGCCGATCCTGGTCAGCGCATCCCAGTCAATATTGGATTCGGATTTGGTGGGGTCCTCATGACCGGTGACAAAGGCCACGGTTGCGGTATAGTCCCGATGGGTCAGGGGAATGCCCGCATACGCGGGGGCCGCAATCGCGGATGTTACACCCGGCACGATTTCAAAGGGGATTCCGGCATCTATCAGCACTTCGGCCTCTTCTCCCCCGCGACCGAAAACAAAGGGATCGCCGCCTTTGAGCCTTGCCACCATACGGCCATCCGAGGCTTTTTCCACAATCAGGGCATTGATGCCCTCCTGGGAAAGGGTATGATCGCCCCCTTTTTTACCCACATAAATCATTTCCGCGTTCGGTGGGGCGTATTTCAGCAATGCCGGGGATGCCAGATAATCGTAGATAATCACATCGGCATTTTCAATACATTCCCGCCCTTTCACGGTAATCAGCCCCGGATCACCGGGACCGGCTCCCACCAGATATACTTTTCCTTTTGATTTCATATAAATAAATATTCAATATAAATGTTATGGATTCGGATAGCGGAAATATCAGGTCTTCGCTTCGCAGATCACCTGTTCCAGTATCTCTTTCGCTCCTTTGGCCAGCAGTATTTCCGCGAGTTCCCTCCCCAGTGCGGGGGAATTCTCTTTGGGGCCGGAAATATTCTCCTTGATAAGTGTTGTTCCGTCCAAAGAGGCCACCAGACCGCAGAGGCGGAGCGTATCCCCTTCCGGTTTTCCGTGTCCGGCAATGGGAACCTGGCATCCGCCTTCCAGACGGTGAAGAAATGCCCGCTCCCCCATGACAACGGCACGGGTTTCGGCATGATCCAGGGAACTGACAAAGGGAGCAATCTCCGGATCATTTTCCCGGCATTCAATACTCAGCGCGCCCTGTCCCACCGCGGGCAGCATGGTTTCCTCATCCAGCAACCGGGTGATCCGGTCGGCAAATCCCATCCGCCGCAGCCCGGCCGCTGCCAGGATAATGGCATCCAGCCCTTCTGTTTCCAGTTTGTTCAGACGGGTATCCAGATTTCCCCGCAGGGAGACGATTTCCAGGTCGGGACGGAGAATTTTCAGCTGGGCCGAGCGGCGCAGACTGCTGGTTCCCACACGCCCTCCGCGGGGCAGTTCCGACACGGAAGCCAGCGTATTGGAAACAAAGGCATCCCTGGGGTCTTCCCGTTCCGGCACCGCACCGATACACAGCCCTTCCGGAATCTCCGAAGGCATGTCTTTCATGCTGTGTACGGCAATATCCACCCGTCCGTCCAGCAGGGCCTCCTCAATTTCCTTTACAAAAAGCCCTTTCCCGCCGACTTTGGCCAGGGGAACATCCAGAATTTTATCCCCTTTGGTTTTGATGATCTCCAACTCCACTGTCAGACCGGGGAATTTCTCCATCAGGGTGTTTTTCACCCAGTTGGCCTGCCACAGGGCAAGTCGGCTTCCCCGCGTTCCGATTTTTATTAACTGTTTCATATTCCCCCGTCAGTGTCCGCAGCCTGCACAGCTGCTCGCGGAACAACCGCCGCAGGAAGAAGCACCCGCGGAGCGGCTCACCGTCTCTCCGCCGCCGCCTTTGCTGAGAAAACCGCACGCGGACATCATTCTTTTCACATTATTCCCGTTACAGGTCGGGCATTCGGGTATATCATCGGATCTGAAAATCAGGCATTCAAAATCCTTATCACACTGATCGCAGTGATATTCATAAATGGGCATAAATCATCCTCCGTTCCGTATTTTTTTCATATTACCGGAAAATCACCCCTTCAGGCAGGCAGATTTTCGATTAATCCGTTAATATAGTTTTTGTTCCCCTGAAAAACAAGGCAGAAATTCATCTTTTACGGATTTTGTTTATTTTCTGATCTATTCCTGTTATATTGTTCCCAATGCCCTTTCCTTAGGCGATTTCCAAATATGAACGTACCGCTTCCGGAGGAGTCACAGACGGAAAGTCTGTGACCGGGCTGTCAGACACTGCCAAACGACCCGACTGAGCCCGCCGAAGTCTTTCGGTCCGGCACTCCTTTGCTGCATTTTTTCAGGAAATCACCTTAAGAACCTATCCGGAAACCTCCGAAACCGATTTTTGGAACCGGTGAAAACAGGGGTTCAGAATACCGAAAGACAGGTTTTCGGATAGGCTCTAAGTAAAATGTCTCCCTCCCCGGTGGGACAATGCTGCTGACGTAAGGTCGGAGGAGTGCCGAACTTACAGTCTGGCAGGCTGAAATTATTCAGAAAAAGACGTGCTAAACTGTAAGTCCGGCACTCCGGTTTTTCTTAAGGCAACAGTATTGCCCCGGTGGGAGGGGAACCTTTTTCTTAAGTCAGCAGTATTGCCCTGGTGGGAGGAATTAACAGCGTTGATGCCTGCCGAAGGTTCCGGAATACGGAAGTTGATTTATTCTTTTTTGAGTATTATATTTTACACTAGGGAGCGTCAGATCTGTCGCCTAACGCACCCTGCTTTCATTTTTCGTTGTGAATGCAATTCATGGACGTTTATATGAAAGTCCTGCACAACTCGTTACGGGGCTCTGCCCCGTAACGCATTTTTCCGGGACTCCGCCCCGTACACAGTATGAGGCGGAGCCTCACCTCCGGTGTTACGGGGCGGAGCCCCGGAACGGGTCCGGGGAGAGACTTTCATGTTTCGTTGTGAGTCACGGCTCATGGCGGTTTATATGAAAGTGTCTGCGAAAAACCGGCCATGCACCTCGTTCCCACGCTCCGCGCGGGAACGCATGGGGGAAGCTCCGCGTCCCGTACAAAAAACTTTCATGCTTCGTTGTGAGTCATGGCCGTTTATATGAAAGTGTCTGCGAAAAACCGGCTTCGGCCTTAATTTTCGCACTCCGTGCAGTTTTCATGTTTTGACTTATTCAGCATTTACGAAGAGATAGAATTCTTATCATTTTTTTACCGGAAATATTTCCGGAGGATTGGGGGACAGGATGCGGAAATATCAGATTCCGGCCGGAAACCGTCATGCTTTTATGCTCATCGAACTGATTGCAGTATTGATGATGATGGCTATTCTGTGCGTATTCATCCTCAGCCGCGACCCGGATAACAGCATAAAACTGTCTGCCGAATCCGATATTCTCCGTTCCCATCTCCGTTATGTCCGCAATCTGGCCCTCAGTGACGACAGCGGCGACTGGCAGTTTGAACTTATGGGAACAAATGCATATAAACTCACGGATAACAACAGCGGCGATGTCCTCCTTCCGGGTGAATCCTCTGCCGTACATACTCTTCCGGATGCTTTCACACTGGAAATCAGCAGGGACGACGGAATTGATCCTGGCGGAAAAATTGTTTTTGATTCCTGGGGTTCCCCCCCGGGCGGTACAGGGTACAGTCTGACGCTGACAGACAGCAGCAGCGGAAAATCCAGGATTATCCGGATTGTTAAACACACGGGCTTTGTAAAATGACTGTCATGCATTTATCACAGAACAGAGGGGATGGCTTTTCCCTGCTGGAAATTCTCCTTGCGATTATTGTATCTTCTATCCTGGGAACCATTCTCTATTCTTATATGAATACTGTCCTGCTGCATCCGCCCCATGCGCCTTCGCAGCTGCAGCGGCTCTATGACCTGCAGACGGTCATGGAAAATATCAGCGCCCATTATGATGAAATCAGGGGGAAAAACACATATCCGAAATGGAATCCGGGCTATACCTATGCTGCCGGGGACACCGCTGTTTCCAGAGCCGCATCTTTCGGACACCGTTATATCTGCATCAGCGGGGGAATCAGCGGCAGCAGCGAACCCCCCTGGTCTTCTGTTTCAGCTGCGGAGATAACAGACGGCACAGTGATATGGAAGGAAAACGGCGGAGAGCTGGATGAACTTGTCAGCAAAATATCCGCTCCTCTCAGCGGCAGTCCTTCGGCTCCTGATGAAGTATGGGACTACGGATACGGCAGATACGGCATTCTTGCCGCAAAATTTATCCGCTTTGACGGCGGCACGGAAACCGGGGTTCTGCCGGGACAGCCGGAGAATCTTTTGAAAATCAGCATCATAAATAAAGACGGATACCGGCTGACCTCTCTTTTTTCCACCTCCTACTGAAAGGGGCGAGAATGCATCCGAACCTGAAATACCTGAAACAGAAAAACAGCATACAGGGATTTTCCCTGCTGGAGGTCATTGCCGCGCTGCTGCTGCTGGGCATAGTTGCCTCCATATGGGCTCTGGGCATTGTGCAGGCAACAGATGCCTTTATCCTGTCCAGAGACAGTCTGGAAAGTGTGCAGAAAGCCCGCGGATGCATGGGCAGACTTATCAAAGAATTTCACGAAATCAACACCCTTTCCGCATCTCCGCCACCTTCCGCTGCAACCCTGCACTACAGTCTTGAAAAAAACGGCACAGATACGGATTATACCCTCATGTATGATCCGCTGGCAGAAGAACTGAAAATAGATGCCGATGTGCTGGCAGATGAAGTCACTGCCTTCACAATGAATTATTATGACACCCATGATGCCGCCTCCCCTCTCCCCTCTCCTGTACCGGCCGCAGATGTGAGAATCATAGAAATAGTGCTGGAAATCCGCAATGCGGACAACACCGTTTCCGCATATACAAACCGTGTATTTCTCAGAGGACTGGAATCATGAAAAAACACAGCGGATTTCCGGAAAAAAACATCCTTTTTCAGCAGCAGAGGGCATCTGCCCTGCTGATGCTCATTGCCGTCATACTGGTGATTTCCGTGCTGGGAGCCGCCATCGTATCCATGATCTCGACCGATACCTATCAGGAACTGAAAACCGCCAATACGGCCCGTTCCGGGTATATGGCCCAAGCCGGAAAACGCTATGCCCTTTTACAGAATCTGCCGGAGAATACCTATGTCACCCTGTGGGAAGAAAACGACCTTTTCCGCATTACCGAGGGAAACAGTCCTTCGGCCCAGACAATTGCCGGAGAAGGATTTCGCGTGTTTGTAACAGACTGCGGCATAAAATCCGCCGGTGTCGTCAATGAGGGCAGTGCCCACGCAGCCGTACAGACTCTTTTGGAAGAGAATCTCAACGGTATGCCCTGCTGGGATTTTAATACCTATCATCCTCTCATCGCAGACTGGACAGAAGACAGCTGCGGTACGAACAGCGGCATTCTGAAGGGGAGCACCTGGACGCGGGTATGCGAAGGCATCAGCGGCGGCGCAATCCGTTTCGGCGGTTCCGATTATATGGAAACCGAATTCCGGCCCTTCTGCGAAATCGGCAATGCTTCTTCCTTCAGCATATCTCTATGGGTCCGCCCCCGGGCTCAGGATCCGGCAGACCCGGCAGATACCTATCCGAAAACAGTCCTCGGCATGAGTGATACGGACAATGCCTTTGCCCTGCGCATTGACGGCAGCGAAAACTGGCAATGGGCCTACGGAAACCTCTCGAACAGCTTTCATTCGGTTGCATTCGACCAATGGCAGCAGATTACTTTGATTTATGACAGTCTCAGCGGTCTCATCCGTACACAGGTGAGCAGCTGCTCCGGCGATGACCCGGAAGACACCTATGACTATGCATCTGCCGCGGGAAACGGGGAAATGCCCCAAACCGTAAAATACCTCTGGGTGGGCGCGGAAAACAGTTCCGGTTCTCCGACTTATTATTTCAAAGGGGAAGTGGATGAAATCCGCATATACGACAGTGTGACCGTTCCCCCGCCGACAGAAGCCGCCTGTCTGTACGCGGGAGCGGCAACGTACTACCCCTTTACCGGCAATGCCGAAAATGAAGGCCTCAGCGCGCCGCTTTTTGACGGCACGGTAAAGAATGTGCAGCCCGCCTTAAACCGTTTCTCATGCCCCGGCAGTGCATGGCTTTTTGACGGAACTTCCCATATTGAAGGAGAGATGACGGAACCATCCGCGCCCGCCTCCCCCATGATTGCAGACTATCCCTTTTCCCTCACAGCCTGGTTCCGCCCGGACAGTACGGATGCAACGGAAAAAGTGATTTTTTCTTTCACAGACAAAGATGCCGGCAATGTGCAGTCGGGCATATATGTCAATGAATTTTCCCAACCCTGTATCCGCATCAAAGACAGCGGGGGGGCCACGGATGAATGCGGAAGCACGGCCCTGAATGCCGGAACATGGTATCATATCGCGGGGATTTTCTCCGACGCACAGAACAGGGACCTGTATATAGACGGCGTTTCCGTCATGCCCTCCGCCCCCCTGGTGAATGCCGCATTTCCGGCCGGTCAGGATCGCTGGAGCATTGGCTGCTGGGGCAGTCTGACCCCTTCGGGATATTTCAAAGGTGCCATTGATGATATTTCCGTATGGTCAGAAACACTCAGCGCGCAGAATATCAGCAGCATGTCCCAGGAAAGACCGGACTGACGGCACAAACACTTTGTACGAAATCATAAGGTACTTTTATTTATGCAAAAAGAAAATAACTCCCTCCCGGCCATTCTGGCTCCGGCAGGGAACAGGGCCTCCTTTCTGGCGGCCCTGGCTGCCGGGGCGGATGCGGTGTACTGCGGTTTAAAGCAGTTTTCCGCGCGCATGGAAGCCAAAAATTTTTCTTCCGAAGAGCTGGCCCAACTGACAAAACGGGCCCACGATCAGAAAACATCTGTTTATGTGGCCTTTAATGCGATGCTCCGTGCCCCGGAACTGGAAGCGGCGGGGCAGATGATTGAGTCGCTGCAAAAGCATGTGAAACCCGACGCGCTCATTATCCAGGATACGGCTCTTATTCCCCTGGCAAAACAGGCGGGATTTTCCGGGGAAATCCATTTATCCACCCTGGCCAATGTCTCTTTTCCCGCGGCCCTGGATTTTATCCGGAAAAAACTTCCGGCTCAGGTAACGCGGGTGGTCATTCCCAGGGAACTCAATATTGACGAAATCAAAGAAATGGGGCAGAAAGCCGCGGGGGGGCCGGAACTGGAAGTATTTATCCACGGGGCTTTGTGTTACGGGGTTTCGGGACGCTGCTACTGGAGCAGTTATCTGGGGGGAAAAAGCGGGCTGCAGGGACGATGTGTGCAGCCCTGCCGCCGCCGCTATTCTCTGGGAAAGCATGTCAGAAGATATTTTTCCTGCCAGGATCTCAGCCTGGATGTGCTGGCAAAAGTGCTTTTATCCGTACCGGCCATCCGTGCCTGGAAGATCGAGGGGCGCAAAAAAAGTCCCCATTATGTTTTCTATACGGTCAAAGCCTATCAGATGCTGCGGGAGTATGCCACTGATCCCCAGGCGGATTCCCAAATCAAAAAAGACGCGCTCAGCCTGCTGTCCCAGGCCCTGGGCCGCAGCAGCACCCATTATTTTTTTCTGCCCCAGCGACCGCAGAATCCGGTAAACACCGCGGGACAGACCGGTTCCGGCCTGCTGCTGGGAAGTCTGAAAGGCGGAAAACAGCCCTATATCACGCCCCGGCTGGAACTGCTCCCCGGAGATATGCTGCGCATTGGCTATGAAGATGAAAAGGGCCATTCCCTGTGCAAAATCAGCCGCTATGTACCCAAAGGGGGAAAATACCGTCTTCAGCTCACATCCGGGCGGCTTCCCGCTCCCCGTGCCCCGGTGTTTCTCACAGACCGGCGGGAAAAGGCCCTGCAGGAAATGATTGCGGAACAGGAAGAAAAATGCAGTCGTATCCCGGAAATCCCCATTCCGCCCCCGCATTTCTCTTTTCCCCTGCACAGCCGGAAAATCCGGGACGGAAAAAGCACAGAACTTTCCCTGTTTCGCCATTACCGCAAAAAACAGTCCGGCGCTGTTTCCGCCTTATGGCTTTCCCCGGAAAATGTGCAGCAGATGCCCTCAAAAGCAATTGCCGAAACATGGTGGTGGCTGCCCCCGGTAATCTGGCCGAAAGATGAAGCCGTGTGGGCGGAACTGACGGAATCTGTTATGGGATCCGGTGCGCAGCATTTTGTTCTCAATATGCCCTGGCAGATGGCTTTTTTTCAGAATGCCGGAAAAAAGAATCTCTGGGCCGGTCCTTTCTGCAATATAGCCAATCCCCTGTCTTTGCAGCTGCTGAAAGATGCGGGATTTGCGGGAGCCGTTCTCAGCCCGGAACTGGGGAGGGAAGACTATCTGCACCTGCCCTCCCAGAGTCCCCTGCCTTTGGGAATTGTGCTTGCGGGCAACTGGCCCCTGTGTGTATCACGGGCTTTGGCCGGGGATATGGAAACAGAAACACCGTTTTCCAGTCCCAAACAGGAGCAGGCATGGGTAAAACAGTACGGGGCCGATTACTGGGTATACCCGGAATGGCAGGTGGACTTCAGCGGAAAAGAGGAAGAACTGCGCAGCGCGGGCTACCGGCTTTTTGTCCGCATCCATGAGCCCCTGCCCAAAGGCATGAAACTGAAACAGAGACCGGGATTGTGGAACTGGAATATCGGCCTGCCCGGTGTCTGAACCGCAGACAATAGCAGCCCGAGCGAATAAACCATTGCTCTGTCAGGTTTTGAATGACGGTGTAATGTAACATTCCCTTTGATAAAATTGTTTCATACTGATGATATTCAGTATTTTAGGTACTCGGCAAAAAATAAACCCTTTGAAACTGTTCGGCAGAAACATGCCCGGTTTTTGTTTATTCTCTGCTGACGGGATGAACCGGGGGAATTATCTTTTTCCGGGTCCCTTATTCAGAAAAAACCCGAAGTGCGAAAGCCGGGTGAAGCGGTCTTTGGCCCACGCTCCTTCGGAGCCCGGGCGAAAAATAATTTTCGCACTCCTTTCTCAAAAACGACGTTACATTACAGAATGATGGATTAGCTTATCCTGTAAGGACGTATTGCATACGGCCTTACAGGAGTGGTTTAACCCGTCATTTAAACGTTGACAGAGCAGTAGTCCTTCTGGTTTTTTGTTGCACGTCTTATATCCGAAACGATTGCGGTAAGCAGCAATTATTGCATCAGGTATCATCAGACCGTGACTGAGACGGCAGGTATGCAAGAATTCAGTGCTTCATCAGAAATTTCCTCATCCGCCCGTCTGAGCTTCCTGTGCAGGTCGTTAGCAAATCTGAGTCTGAAAACGGAAAGAATAAGGCCTGTCTTGCTTTTCTGAAGAAAATGACATAAGTTGCGCTATGCTATCAGATTATGAAAGGAGATATATTATGGAACAGGTGCAGTATATTTCTGATGAAAGCAGCAATATTACGGGGGTTATTGTTCCCATTGGTCTCTGGCGGGAAATTGAGTCGGAGAGAGAAACGGCCCGTTTGTTAAAAAGTGAAACCATGAAACGCCGTTTACTGGAAGCCAGAAACCGCAAAGAAGGAATCCCTTTTGACGAAGCCTGCAAAAAACTTGGAATTTGATCCTTCAGCATTTGAAGATCTGGCATGGTGGATTGAGAAAGACCGGAAAAAAGCCATGCGGATTGTAAAACTGATCAAAGAAATCCAGAGAACTCCTTTTCAGGGAACCGGAAAACCGGAACCCCTGAAACACGAATTATCCGGCTGCTGGTCAAGGCGCATTGGTAAAGAACATCGCATAGTCTATGAGGTTCTGGAAGAAAAAATCAGAATTCTGGCCTGCCGTTACCATTATTGAAAATTTCCCGAAAAATATATGAATCGTCCGAACCGGGATTTGCAGGATGAAAGGATGAACAGGGGTTATCTGCGGGGATGAATCAGGAAAATCCTGAAATCAGGTGAATCAGGGTTCAGACAGACAGCGGGGATGAAGTTTACTTTATCCCATATGCTGCATCATGAGGCCCACGATTACGAATTTAATTGTTTCATCCGGTGTTTCAGAGCAGTCGGCACAGGCAACGTGTTCATCATCCCCCTTTTTTCTGCAAATGCCGCAGTACAGGTATATGATGATGAAATTCCGTTTTACAGGGCAGGAATAATAGCCACGGAAATTTCCTTTCAGAGGTTCCCCCATTTCAACCGGATGACTGATGATCTGAAGGACTTTCTGCTCAATCTGCTTTTTGATTCCGCTGTGCTTTTTGACAGATTTCAGAAAGGCTTTTTCAAATTTTGTGTCCATTATTCACCGAAAACCTCATCAAAGCTGTGCCATTGTGCAGTACCGTTTTTTATCCTCGCCTGCACTTCTGTAAAAGCCTGAAAAAAAACCGGATCAGAAAAAATAATATCCATGCTGTCCTGACTGCCGTGCTGTTTCAGTCCGCGGATAAACTGTGCAATCAGTCCGGATGCGGTTGTGCAGTTTTTCTGTGCGTATATTCTGATAAAATCGGCAAGGTCATTGTCAATTGTGATATGTAAGCTGGTTTTCGGCATATCTGCTCCTTCCTGTCTGTGATTATGATTGCATATGCTACACATATCAGGAAAAGATGTCAAGGCAGTTCAGGGTTCAGACAGCAATGCGCCGGGCACAAAAAGCCGTGCCCACACTGCCCGGCTGCCATCTTTTTGAACACGATTATACAGGATTATTCATGATTTACATGATTAAAAAATCCTGCCCGTCCTGGATAATCGTGTATAATCATGTTCAGAAACAGTCCGAAACGGGATTTGCAGGATGAAAGGATGTACCGGGATGTCACAGAAAAATCCCGCAGACTCGTTACGGGGCTCCGCCTCGTAACGATTGGGGTGAGGCTCTGCCTCATATTGCAGGAGGCAGAGCCTCCGAAGCGGCGTTACCCGGCAGAGCCGGGTAACGAGTTGAAGAGAATGAATCAGGCAAATCCTGAAATCAGGTGAATCAGGGTTCAGACAGCCATGCCATCTTTTTGAACACGATTATGCAGGATTGTTCATGATTTACATGATTAAAAAATCCTGCCCGTCCTGCATAATCGTGTATAATCATGTTCAGAAACAGTCCGAACCGGGATTTGCAGGATGAAAGGATGTACCGGGATGTCACAGAAAAATCCCGCAGACTCGTTACGGGGCTCCGCCTCGTAACGATTGGGGTGAGACTCTGCCTCATATTGCAGGAGGCAGAGCCTCCGAAGCGGCGTTACCCGGCAGAGCCGGGTAACGAGTTGAAGAGAATGAATCAGGGAAATCCTGAAATCAGGTGAATCAGGGTTCAGACAACCATGCAATGCGGTGGGCACAAAAAGCCGTGTCTGTCCTACCGGGGACGTTTGTACAGATCATCATGATTCAGAAGACGTAAAAGAAGAATGGAAGCAGACCAGTCAGGCGCACCTGAAGGCAGGAATTTCTGCGGTTCAAAAGACAGTCTGAATTTTCGGTCAATACGGGCGGACCATGCACATGGATCGTTGACAATCCGTTCTGTGTTCAGGCCGGGATGAAGCGGGTTGTTTTCAAGAAAAGACATTGTTTTGGCTATTTTTTTCCGCATTGCCGCGTCTGAACGGAATTTCTCAATATCCTCAAGAAATCTGTTGGTCGGTATCAGCTTCGGCATCTTCCATTTCCCCTGTCAGCCATTCCGGCAGTTCACCTGTTCCGCTTTTCCTGGCTTCCTCCAGTTTATTCAGACCTTTTTCATTCAGGCGGACAGTACGCTGAACAGCAACCGGATGAAGAAGAATGATTCCGTCAGCCTCAAGAGAAAGTTCAAGGTATGATTCCTTTTCGAGTCCGAGTTTTTCCCGAACCGGGCCGGGAAGTGTGATGCTTCCGTATCTGTCCAAAGCCACAAGCATGGTTTCTCCTTTAATACCCTGTTTTATATATAATTTTATCCGAAAAAACAAATATCCCTGAAATCATGTTAATCATTCAATCCTGAAAATCAAGGTTCAGACAGCAATGCGCCGGGCACAAAAAACCGTGCCCACACTGCCCGGCTGCCATCTTTTTGAACACGATTATGCAGGATTATTCATGATTTACATGATTAAAAAATCCTGCCCGTCCTGGATAATCGTGTATAATCATGTTCAGAAACTGTCTATTTAGACTGCGAAGCAGTGTGTAATAAAGACGGATGATGTCTGTTTCCTCAAGGCGGCTCAGATTTTTAATCCGTTCTTTGTGTCTGAACAGTTCCACAATCACGGATTCACAGATGTAAAAGGAATGGGAATTTCCGAGAATAAGATGGGAAAACGGGGAACTTGTTTTCAGAAGGCATGAAAACAGGATATTGGTGTCAATCACAACCGCTTTGCCGCTGTTCATCTGTTTTCTGTTTCAAAAAGGTTTCTGACCTGATTCCAGGCACTCTGTTTGATCCCGGATGCCAGTTGCAGACATTCTTTTTCAGAAATGACGCTTCTGCGTTTCAGGGATTCCAGTTCCAGATAGTCCAGCAGCCCGGAAAGAAAAGCTTCATCCGTCATGCTGCGGGGCAGCCGGATAATGATGCTGTCTTCAATGGCCGATATTTCATAAGCAGGATTCATGATTTGTCTCCCTTTCAGGATTGATTTGTACAGGAAGATACAGCTTCGGTATAAGAAACTGAACCTGTGCAGGCAAAATCTTATGATTGAACAAAAAATACAATATTATCATGCTGTTGAATCTTTAAAAGTTTCCAAATTTACAAATCTTTAACATATTGAAATTACAACATATCCAAAAATAATCATTTGGATAAATATAGACATAATATATTATTGTTTCAGGTAGTTAAAATGATTAAACCGCAAAATAGCTGCGCAAGTTCAGTAAGAAAGTCAAAGAAAAAACATGGCATTGCTGTCTGAACCATACTTCGGCAGGCTCAGTAACCATACTTCGGCAGGATGAAAGGATGTACCGGGATATTGTCTGAACCGCAGATATACGCAGATGACGCTGATTTTGCCGGTCATGGTCCCGGAAGCTCCGGCTTCCTTCTGCCACGGCAAGCGGGAGCCTGCCCCCCTGCGTTCCCAAGCAGGAGCTTGGGAACGAGGGGCAAGGAGAGAATATGACTTGAAATCCAGTTTTTGGCAACCCCGAATTCTGCGACCACAAAATCCTTTAGAACCAGAAAAAATAAAGTGGGCCTATAAATATTTATCAATATAATCAATAAGATCATGAATAATCTCGGTATATTTATTATAACGAGGGATTTTATATAAATAGCTGTAACTATATAGATTTTTAACTTTTTCAAGGGAAAATTTCAAATCATATAAGAATAATCTATCAGGAGAAGAATCCGCAGAAACACCACCCTCGAATTTATTAAACATAGATTCATAGGACTGAAGTAACAAATTAAAATATAAATCAAAAGACTCACAAACCTGTAAAGTATCTTGAAGGAGTTGTTCATAACGAAGAGCTATAATCAACAGTTCGGTAAAAAAATTCGGGCTGAATAATTTCAGTAGGTTATGAAATGAATACAGAACATCCGCATTTAATGGTTTCAGACAGTTATGGTTTTATGCCCTGTAAGTCGGAAAAAATTACCGAACCATTGATAATACAACCTTGATCAAATTCATTTTTATAATTTACAAGTCTGCGACTAATACATTCAGCACAAAGCTTTAAAAGTTCCAAAAGGATACCATAATTTTGATGGTTGAGACATATTTGATCTCTATTCGAATCTACAAAATTTCTAAGCAGAAGAATACAATCACCCAAAGAGATATCATTACTTTTTACCAAAAAGAATTTAATAGGAGTTATGCAGTTGAGTTTTAACCACTTGAATTTATTATGTGCCTAAAAAATTGACAGTCAATAAAAACAGCCGATTATATTTCAACTGCGTAACTCCTATTTAAGATAGATAGAAATAAATTTTGTGTTGTTTTGCAGATATTTTTTATACTTTCTCAATAATTCCTGATTATACCGGATTTTGGGGAGGGGTGCGGAATCCTCCCATCGAAGTTGAAACCATAAGATTATGCAACCAACTGTCATGATAACGAAATCGGTTAAGTCTCTCAGCCGGACTCCGAAACCCTTCATACTTTTTTACAGTATACGGATTGGACGGTGCGAAATTGGTGATAAGTGCCCAACCGCGTATACCGGATTCCGCGGAATTCTCAGAACCGTGAAAGACTGAGTGCTGAAAAGGTGATGATCCATTCTCTGCATCAGCCTGTCCAACATATTGCTGGTTCTGTGGGCTCCCGGAAAATCGTAGGCACACCCGAAAGAACCGGTATTTGTACGCAGTTTTCCGATTTTTTCAGAAATAACAGGGGGAACCGCATGTTTTTCCGTCCATTCGTGAAGTCTTCCCACTCTTTGAACAAAAGATATTTTGCTCTCAGCTTTGCAGCAGTTCCAAAGTCTGTCAGCGACTTCCCGGAAAATATCTCCGAATTTTTTCTTTGCCCGGTTTCGGATACCGATGAAAACATGAAGGAAACAGAGAATGAGAGTGGCAGACGGGAAAAGGTTTTTCAGAGCATTCCGGGTTGCCTGCCAACCGTCCGTAAGAATTGTCTCCGGTTCATAATCCGGGCAGACATTCCGGGCCTCTTTTCTGAATTTTCCGTAAGATTTTTCCAAAGAATCCTGTCCCGCATCGGCAGCGACGGAAACCCCCAAAATGCATTCGGATGCCACCGTGGTTGCAACATAAACCTTTTCGCCCTTACGACCGGAATGTTTTTCATCTGCGGAAATATTTTCCGGCATATTTTCAGAATTCCTGACTGTTGTGCCGACTATACTGTTTCTTCCGACAGACTGTTCAATTCTCTGCCAATACATCGGATATTTTCCGAAAACATGGCTCAGTGCCCGGAAAGGCGTGCTGAATTTTCGCAGAAACAGAGCATTTTCCGATTCGTCGGTTTTCCCTGTCATATAAGGCATGACAAAGGAAGGACGGATTGTATAACTGATATCCGATGCCCTGACCCTGATTCTGCGGACTGTTATTCCGGTTTTTTTGGAATCATACCTGTCTTTCATCTGATATCCTTCTGTAATATCAGACGGAAACAGTTCCGGATAACAGATAATCATTTCATCAACGAACAGACGGAACAGAGAAGTATCCCGAACGGTTTCATCATAACTTTCCGGATCAAAAGGAAGGCAGACTGTCCGGTTCTGCCGGGAGAATTTATATCGTTTTTATTTCATGTATTACTCCTGATGATATATTTATTGTGTCAGTCAGAAAGTGATAAAATAAACATGAAATTTCAGGAAAAAAACAGTCCTCCCCAAAATCCGGTATAATCAGGTTATTTTATGCTTACATTTTTTAGGATTCCCGGGGTCTTTAATTTTAGAAAGCTGTTTCAATAAAATCGGAAGATGTGCTTTCATGATTCTGAACTGCTCAGTGACGGCCTCTTCTCGTTCAGCACGTTCTTCCTCAATTGTTTCATAAGGACATTTGCAGTTAGGAAGAGAAGTCGGGTGTAGGGCTTCTAATCCTTCAATTTTATTGTTTGTACGCAGTTCTGCCTCAGCCTGCTGCTTTTTAATTTTCTGTGCTGCTATTTCATCTTTGGAAAGACGGGGGATCATATTTTTTTCCATGAGATTAAGTTTTTTAAAAGTAAGCAAAATTTATGCCTGTTATGTCATAAATATCAATCATTGTCTTTTAGGACTTACGCAGTTGAAATATAATCTGCTGTTTTTATTGACTGTCAATTTTTAAGGCACATAATAAATTCAAACAGTTAAAATTCAACTGCGTAAGTCCTAGTCTTTATAAAAAAATAGCGCGACAAAAAAACTACCTGCTGCTGTAAAGGCATACTGCTCTATGTATATTTAAGTCATGCTTCAGCACTGATATTGCCCGGCCAGGAATAGGACTGAATTTTTTTCAGCACCTTTGGGGAAAATGCGGAAATATCCTTTTTTAAATTACGGGAAATATTTTTCAGCAGATAGCAGGCCAGGGGCAGAATACAGACCCTTCTTTCTCTCAGGGAAGGGAGACGGACGGAAAGTATCTGTAAGCGGTAATACAGGTCTTCCCGGAACTTCCCTTCTCTGATGCACTGTTCCAGATTCCGGTTGGTGGCAGCGATAAAGCGCACATCCGCATCAATGGTTTCGGAACCGCCCACCCGCTCAAATTTCTTATTATCCAGCACCCGCAGCAGTTTGGCCTGAAGAGACAGGCTCATCTCCCCGATTTCATCCAAAAAAACCGTACCGCCTTTGGCCTGCTCGAATCTGCCGATGCGCTGCCTGTCCGCACCGGTAAAGGCTCCTTTTTCATGACCGAAAAGCTCACTTTCCAGCAGGGTTTCGGAAATATTGGCGCAGTTGATGATGATAAAGGGGCAGTGTCTCCGAAGACTGTTGAAATGCAGGGTTCCGGCCAGAAAACTCTTGCCGGTTCCGGTTTCCCCGGTCATGAGGATCAGGGACTCGTTCATGGCGAATTTTTCCAGATTCCCGATAATCTCTTTCATTACCGGTGTTTCCGCAATGATGTCCTGAAAATTGTAAATCACATCCTGACTCCGGCGCAGGTAATCCCTTTCGTTTTTCAGGCTGCGGTTTTCTATGGCTTTGCTGACGGCATGGATGATTTTTTCTTTTGCAAAGGGAGCAGGAATAAAATCACAGGCTCCGGCCTGCATAACTTTTACCGCCAATGCGACATCCGCTGTATCTCCGAAGGCAATGAGGGGAGTGGAGGGGCATCGCTGCCGGATCCACTGCATCAGACGGAAAAGACAGGTTCTGTCCTTGCCGATTTCCAGTACAATGGCATCATAGCCTCTGGATCTCAGTTCACTGCGCAGTTCTTTTTCATCTGCCGGGTACCGGACAGCATATATCGAAGGGAATATATCAGGGGGGGGCAGATTGCCGATTGCCGGGGCAGTCAAACAGCAGAATGTAAAACATAAAAAAATCCTTTTATAATAAAGCACATAATAATTGAGAAGCAGAAAATAAACTGTGCAATTATTTTATATGATATATACCCTGAATAAACCATCAGAATATCGGTTTACGGCAGACTATACTCAATGCCGTTTCCTTGGCAGAAAATCCCCCCCGATGGCAATGCTGCTGCCCTAAGGAATAATTTTTTCCGCAGGGGGCGTATTGCATACACCAGTACCTGTGTGGCGGCCGTATGCAATACGCCCTTACAGACCACGGTTTTTCTTAAATCAGCAGCATTGGGAGTCAGGGGGGATACGGATTTAAAAAATGGTGTAATCGTCTGAAAGCGATGTTTGAAACAGGAAGACTGCAAAAGGGGGTGTATGGAATTGAATGGATACGGGTGAGGAATGCTTCTCCCCGTGCCCTGCTTTTTTCTCCGCCCCTGATCGGAGGAAATTATGCCCAGCAGATCCGCTGGTTCCGGCCTCTGCTGCGCAAAGGATATGATCTGATTTCTTTCAATTTTTCCGGCCACGGACATTCCTCGGGCCGCTTTTCCCCTGAACAAACCCGGGAAGACACCCTGCGGATGCTGGAAAATGCCCTTGAAATCGCAGCATGGGAAAAACTGCCCCTTTTCGGTCTGGGGACCTGTTACGCGGCCATCCCCCTGCTGAAAGCCGCCGCGGAGACGGGGGACCCCTTTCAGAAAACAGTTCTGATCAATGCCATTGTGCATCTGCGCCCCGCGTCTCTGCTCAGATCCTTTTTCCTTTTTTACCGGAAAATTTACCGGGGAAGCGGCATTATTGACGGGGCAAGGCATTACGGGGAATTCATGTTTCCCGGTGTGGTCAAAAGCAGACACGCTTTCGGTGTGCTGGAACGCAGGAAAATCCGCATCGGCAAAAGTCTCTGCGATTTTTTTTCCCCGGATCCCCTGGAAAATGTCTGCCTCCGGAAAACACCGTTTCTTTGTATCTACGGTCTGGATGACAGGGTGCTGCAGATATACGGAAAAGAATTCCGGAAAAATTATGAATCGGCACTGCGGAAAATCTGTCCCCGGATTTGTTTTCATCCCCTCCCCGGCGATCATTTTCTCTCCCATCCAGCGGGACGGCAAAAGGCACTGGAGGCAGTGCTGAACTTTTTCCGATGAAGATGAGGGGCCGGAAGACAGCGCTTTCATTCCGCAGGCCGCCTGCGGCAGATTACAGTTTTTCCGGAACAATAAAAATCCGCTATTTCTTGACACAGTTATGACAGATGCTGATATTTCTGTCTGTACAGTCTTTCAGTAAGGACTGTTTTGGAAGTTTTATCTGCCGAAAATCCCCCTTTTCCGGCAGATGCATACGTCACCGGTCTGCGTCTGTATCCTTCGGCGGCGCGGGGACATCCCTGAAGTTTTTTAAGAAATCATAAAGAATACGGAGATTGTATATGCTATTCAAACTTTTCCTGGCTTTTACCCTGATCCCGGCACTGGAGATATTCCTTTTTATCGAAATCGGAAAAAATATCGGAACCCTGAACACCTTTCTGCTGGTCATTCTCTCGGGTTTTGCCGGTGCATATCTGGCAAAACTGCAGGGACTGCAGACCATGCTCCGGGTACAGAGCAATCTGGAACAGGGGATTGTGCCTGCAGAAGAAATGCTGGATGCCCTCATTATTTTTGCTGCCGGTATTGTGCTGCTGACCCCCGGTTTTTTTACAGATACCCTGGGACTGCTTTTGCTTTTTCCCCTCAGCCGTTTTCATTTCAAACGCTTTCTCCGCATAAAATTTGATCAGTGGGTGCAAAACGGCAATATCCGGGTACATTATTGAAACGAGGGGTCAGGGGGAAGGTTCAGAATCCCACTGCCTGCCCGTCTTTGCGGTGATCCGAGGCCGCGCAGTATCCCCCGGCAAGCCGGTAAATGATTTGCGCACCGCCGTATCCCCAATAGGGATCAATATCGGATATTTCATGCCCCCGCTTCCGGAGTTCTTCAACGACTTCCGGAGAAATACCTTTTTCCAGGGCCAGTGTTCCGTCTTCACAGATATGCCAGCGGGGGGCATCCGAGGCCGACTGGGGATTCTGCCCGCAATCGAATATCCGCACCATCATCTGCACATGGCCCTGGGGCTGCATATGCCCGCCCATGACCCCGAAACTCATCAGGGCCCCGTCTCCTTTGGTAACAAATCCGGGAATAATGGTATGATAGGGTCGTTTTCTGCCTGCCACACAGTTGGGATGCCCTTTTTCCAGACGGAAACCGTATCCCCGGCTCTGCATACTGATGCCCGTGCCCGGAACGACAACACCGGAACCGAAACCTGTAAAATTGGACTGGATATAGGAAACCATCATGCCCTTTTCATCCGCGGCCGCCAGATATACGGTTCCCCTGTCCTTCGGCGGCTGCACAGGAACGGCGGCCTTGTCTTTCCGAATCTGCCCGGCTTTTTCCGCAAGAAAATCCGCTGTCAGAAAATCATGAAAATCCCTGTCCGTAAATGCCGGATCCGCAGATCGGAAGAGGGCCGCTGCAAAGGCAATTTTCATGGCTTCCACCTGCAAATGGATGCTGTCCGCAGCATCCGGTGCAAAGTCTTTCATGGGGAAATGCGCAAGAATTCCCAAAGCCATCAGCGCGGCCAGTCCCTGCCCGTTGGGGGGAATTTCATGCAGACGGACATCCTGGTAGGCCACCGATACGGGTTCCACCCATTCGGAACGGTACGCGGCCAGATCCGCCATTGTCATGGCCCCGCCTCCGGCTGCCGAACAGTCCGCAATTTTTTCGGCAAGTCTTCCCCGGTAAAAGGACTCTCCATGGGAATCTGCAATTTTTTCCAGTGAGTTGGCCATCGGGAGACAGGAAAAAAGCTGTCCGGCACGGGGGGATTTGCCACCGGGAAGAAAGGTACGGGCAAAAGAGGGCATCCGCCCGTATTTTTCCGGTGCATCGGCCCATGCTTCTGCAATCCGGGGCGAGACCGTGAATCCGTGCCTGGCATAGCCGATGGCCGGTGCGAAAAGTTTGCTGAATCCCAGTCTGCCGAAACGTTCTGATAAACGGGCCCAGACATCCACGGCTCCCGGCACTGTCACCGCGTCCCAGCCCGTAACCGGCATTTCCGCATATTTGGCAAAATATTCCCAGCTCCATGCGGCAGGGGAAGGACCGGAACCGTTGATTCCCCACAGTTTTTTTCCATCCCATATCAGGGCAAAGGCATCACTGCCCAGGCCGTTGCTCACCGGTTCCACAACGGTGAGTGTAATTGCCGCGGCCAGGGCCGCATCCACTGCATTTCCGCCCATGAGCAGCATCCGCAGACCGGCCTGGGCGGCCAAAGGCTGGGAAGTCGCCACTGCATTTGCGGCAAAAACCGGCATCCGCTGCGAAGAATAGGGAAAATCCCATTGCAAGTCTTTCATTTTTATTCCTGCTGATAAATCAATGTCATTGACGTAAGAAAATACCGGAGTGCCAAACTGAAAGTTTGGCAGAATAATCTGTAATAATTTCAGTCTCAAACTTTCAGATTGGGACTCCCGGCACCCACAAGAGCCTATCCGAAAACCTCCGAAACCGATTTTTTAACCCGGTAAAAGCAGGGGGGCCGAACATCGGGAAACAGGTTTTCGGATAGGTTCTAAGTCAGTGACACTGACTGGTAAATGGTAAATAACCGGCAGGCACGCAGTTCTGTGCGTTTCTGCAGTGTTCCCGGAAATGCTGTTCAATGTGCTTCCGGGGCGCACCGCCGTGCGTCCCTACTCTGTTTTTTTCTCTGCCCCCTGGGATATGATGAGTTTTTCCAGCACAGAATAAGGCTGCGCGCCCGAAAGGATGCGGTCTCCGGCCACAAATGCAGGCACAGCCCTGATGTCTGTCTGCCGGGAAAGCAGCCAGTCCGCATCCACAACTTCTTTATATGTTCTTTTTTCCAGAACACTCCATGCCTCCTCCTGATCCAGCCCGGCATTTCCGGCCATTTCCAGTAAAACGGGAATCCGGGCGATATTTTTTCCTTCTGCAAAATAGGCCCGGAAAACCGCAAGATGAAAGACATCTCCCTTTCCCCTGATTTCTGCCCATTTTCCCAGTTCCTGGGCTTTGCGGCTGTTAAAGGTATATTTCCGATCTCCGAAGGGAAGTCCCTGGTCCGCGGCTGCCTGTTTCAGGCGGGCCAGCATCCGGGGGATGTCCACCAGGCGACCGGCAAAAAGTTCTTCCAGTGACATTCCCTCCTCCGGTATCTCCGGGTGAAGGGGAAAGGCCCGCCATTGAATTTCAACATGATATTCCTGCTGCAATTTTTCACAACGCCCGGTTATGAAATAACACCAGGGTCAGATATAATCGGAAAATATCTGAAGTTTTACACTTTCGTTCATTTTACTGTCTCCCTCTCCGGATTTTTTTATTGTCTTTAAAGAAAATAATGCCGGGGTTTCGCGCAGTCGGGTTGGATAACAAAATCCGGAAAATTCAGAATTCTGGTGTCCGCGACCTTCCCCCCTTCTGCTACAAAACTGCTATACCGATACTTAAAACATTTCGGGGTATCCGGCAGAGAAAAAATTCATGTACGCAGTACTTTCGGGAAATGCGGTAACCGGAAATTTTTTAAGTAATGGTATATCTTACATATCGGTACTGCAGAAAATTCACCATTGTGTCTTATGTGAGCAATTCAGTTTTTAGATAATTCCCTTAAAGCGACTGTGCATCCCGTCACTGTCAGCGGAGCGGATTATCAAAAAAATAAACCTGCCCGTGCAGCAGTGGAAAAGAAAATTGACAAAACAGTCACTTTTACAATAATAACAGCAGTCATTTTTATCATCATTTATATATTGAATCAAAAGTTTTTTCAGATAATCTGCTGAAAAAAATCTGCCGGATCAATGTGCAAAGTGAAGATTTGCAGATTTGTATAAGAAGTGCTATACTCAGCAGAACCAAAGTTTATGAAGGAGTGCAAAAATACAATTTTTGCACTCCTTCGGAAACTTTTTGAACCGCATGCACAATATTATGCAGAATAATGAATATGTTACACCGCTTTGAAAGTTCGTCCCCCTCTGCAGGGGCCAATACGCCTGACTTAAGGTGCCGGGGCGTATGCAATACACTCCTGCTGCCCCCGGTTTTTCTAACAGCATTTTGCCCCTGCCGGGGCGGTATTGCAATATACCCGGTAAGGAGTCAGGGGGTACGGATTTAAAAATTGGTGTATACTGATCCAATTTTGGTTTTTCCGGGCACAAAAATTGCTAAACCCAAAAACATACCTTCTTTGACCTGTTTTCACATTTTCGGAGTCAGAAACAGCCGTTTTTCAGCAATCTGATTCAAGGGCAAAAACTGTGCCCGGGAAAACCAAACTGAACTTGCGCAGCTATTTTGCGGTTTGATCATTTTAACTACCTGAAACAATAATATATTATGTCTATATTTATCCAAATAGTTATTTTTGGATATGTTGTAATTTCAATATGTTAAAGATTTGTAAATTTGGAAACTTTTAAAGATTCAACAGCATGATAATATTGTATTTTTTGTTCAATCATAAGATTTTGCCTGCACAAGTTCAGAACCAAAATTGGAGTACTATACTACTATTGATGAATATGTAAAAAGTCCGAAATCCGGGTATTTTATCAGCTTAACATGCTGATTTTACTAAGGTTGAATTTTGGAAAAATGACTTTTTACCGGTTCATCACTATTATTTCCGGGGCCATATGACAAAATCCGGTATTACAGACATATTGTATTTTTTTCTCAGTATCTATAAACTGCAGTTAAATGCCCCCCGTTCTTCCGGGCAGTTTTCCCTGCTGAGCGGGGATAATTCGTCCGGGGCCGATCTGATCTATGAACTGCAGGTCATCAAAGACGACAAGCAGAGAAACCGGCGGATCAGCATCGGCCCTCTGGGAGAAGACAGCGGCAGCAAAAGCACATGCTATAAAGTGATTTACGATGATCTGCTGGTGGTAAAAATTCCGCCGGTTCCGATTACGGATTTTGAAAAATACCTTGAACATATTCAGACAGAAAAAGAAATTGCAGACCGTATTATGCCGGATATTGAATGCATTGCCCCCAGTGTTTCCGCAATTCTCAGGAAAATTCCCGCTTTTTCCGAAACGAATATCCTCCCGGATTATGAGGAAAGATGCATCCGGAAACTCAGAGAAAGAGTCCGTTTTCAGGATTACCTCCGGATTGGAAACAGTTTTGTTTTTTTTATGAATCTTTCCCGTTATGCTTTTCTGGGGCAGGTGGTGGACGGAATGCACTGGGCGGCAAGGGATATCCGGGATGAGCTGGAAGGAAAGACGGAAATTTTACAAAATCCTGATATTTTTGAAAATATATACGGGAAAAAATATGCGCCCCTCTATTATCCCCTGCATGAACTTTCTTTTGTCTTTGAAGAAAAACTCGCACAGCTGCAGAAAAAACACAAACTCTGCTGTCTTTTCCCTTCGGTGAAGAAAAAACAGTGGTTTCTGTCTTATCTGGCGGATAAGCACACAGAACCGGCAGAACCGCAGATGAGTCCGGAATTTGTTGCGGATCTCAACCGTCTGCTCAGAGATATTATCTCCGGAAGTTCGGCAGCCGCACTTTTCCGCCGTCTGGTGGAAAAAGGGCTGAATGAAAAAAGTTTTCAGCAGAACAAGACGCATATATCCGGCATTATCAGCAACCTGATAGATATGCTGGCCCGCCTGCGGGAAAAAGGCATTGCCATCCGGGATTTAAAACCGGATAATGTTTTTATTGCGGGTGATTCATCCCGTTTTCCCCATCTGCTGTCTTCTCCGGAAGAATACTCCATCGGTCTGATTGATTTTGAAACGGCCGTGATATACGGCAGTGCGGAAAAACTCCGCCAGCCCATGCTGGGCGGCACACCTTCCTATGCCACCCCTTCCCACATATTCAAAAATGAGCTGTTACAGGAAACCTATGAAGATCTTCCCCGGATTTTTCATCTGCAGGACTGGCAGGCGGTTATCAGCATGATCCATATTGTGATTACCGGTGAGCATCTGGCCCGGAAAACCAGCAAACTGATGCCCGAATTTATCCGGGTAATGAAAAAATCCCTGAAAATCAAAAACATGAAACCCCGGGAAACCTATATCGGTTTTAACCGGGTTTTCTGGAGCCGTGCCGCAGGCGAATTTATGGAGAAACTTTCACAGAATGCCGAAATTTTACAGAATGTCAGACCCAAACTTTCTGAAAAATCCCTCAGAATGCTCACGGAGGAAATATCCGAAGTGGAAAAAAATACCGGGCAGCGGATACAGAACCATATCAGAACCCAGCATTTTTTCAAAAGTCCCCAAAGCCGCTCGGAACTGATAAATGCCCCCCTGGCGGTTATCCGCAGATACCGCCGGAACTGGGAACAGGGGACAGGTGTGCCCAATATATCCCATGCCGTCCGGGTTGCTGTTATCAAATGGCTGAAAAATTTTGAAAAAATCAAAGCGGATGCCGAAAGGAAATCCCTTTTCATCACTATGCTTTCGGAGGAAAAAAGCAGTATCTCGGCCTATGATCTGCTGGATATGATGTTCAGTGTTGTACTGTATTCCATGTATATCTCCAAATGGGGAGAACTGCGTCCGGAAACCCGGGATTTTGGGCAGGCAGAGATGAAAAAAGAAAAAACAAAGGTTTCCAGGGAAGATACCATGGCCCTGGAAAAAACAGTGGGCGGACTGCACTGAGGAATGCAGGAGGAATGACAGTGTGCTAAAACAGATTCTTCTGATTCTCGGAAAAATATTTCTGCTCTGGATCTTTTTTTCGCTTCTCTTTTTTTATGCGGGAAAATACATCCCCTTCGGGCCTGAACAGACATTTCTGACCGCTCCCTTTTCGGTTCTGTTTTTTCTTTCCCTGGCCTCCTTTCTGACGGCTTTTTTTATTATCCACGGCCAGCCGCTCCTTGCACAGCAGCACAGGCTGCGCGGTATGCTGCTGGTGCTCAGTTTTTTCTTCGGAACCGCCATGTTTGCATTTGTGCGGGGGGGCGGAAGCAGTCACAGCATCATATATATTACGGTAACAGCCAATCTGCTGCTTTTTGCCAATCTTTTGGGAACCTGGATTGCCGGTCCTCTGAAAAGGCCCGCGGAACTGATTCCCCTCTGTCTGGTCATGGCTTTGAGCGATATTTTCAGTGTGGCCGCGGGGCCGACGGAAAAATTCGCAGAAACCATTGCGCAGTATTACCGCTCCGGCATGAAAGGCCCTGCGCCGGTCATTGATTTTATTCTTTTTAAAATTCCGGTTCCCGGTGCGGAAAAGATGGTTCCCCTTTTCGGTCTGGCGGACTGGGTGATTATTGCTTTTCTGGCGGCCTGTGCGGCAAAGTTCGGTTTTCATGATAATCTTGCCGGAAAAGGATTGGGGGAGATGGCAGAAAAAAAGCGGCCGGTTTTTTATTTTCCCGCTTCCCTTGCAGGTCTTATTTTCGGGATTTTTCTGGCATGGTACAGCGGTGTGTTTCTTCCCGCGCTGCAGCTCGTTGTTATTTTTTTCCTAGCCTATATTATACCAAAATATGCTCAAATCCGAAAAATAACGGCTTCCGATCTGAAACTGATGCTGGGAACCCTGCTGATTATGGGTACATTGCTGGCAATCCGCTTTATCCTCCTGTAAACAGAATGATAACGGGTCAAATCCGCGGATGACCGTCTCCCCCTGCAGGACAATGCTGCTGACTTAGGGAACATGAAAGCTGCACGGAGTGCGAAAAATAAGGCCGGAGGGCCGGTTTTTCGCAGACACTTTCATATAAACCGCCATGAGCTATGACTCACAGCGAAGCATGAAAGTTTCAACCCGTTCCCGGGCTCCGGCAGTGTGTGAGGCAGAGCCTCACCCTATGCGTTCCCGGGCGGAGCCCGGGAACGGGTCAGGCTGCGCGGAGTGCAAAAATTTAGGCCGGAGGGCCGGTTTTTCGCAGACACTTTCATATAAACGACCGTGATATGAAGTCACAACGAAGCATGAAAGTCTTTTTATACCGGACGCAAAGCATCCCGCAGCCCGTTCCCGCGCGGAGCGTGGGAACGGGCTGCGGGCGGGGAGACTTTCATATAAACGACCATGACCGCAGGGTCACAACGAAGCATGAAAGTCACCGGTAATATGCAAAAACCGCTTCGCTTATTTTTTGCACTCCGGAGACTTTCATATAAACGGCCATGATATTTCATCCACAACATTCCGCAAATCCGCAGGCAGAATAATTCAGACAGATGATTGGCATGGATAATGCTTGAAAGAATTATTAAAGTATATTGCCTTTCAGAAAATATATTTCACAGGTCTTCGCTCTGAACCGGTCTGAAGACAGCAGGGGGAATATGACTGTGAAACTGTTTTTCCGGAAACCTGTTGCTGTTAAAACATAATAAAGGAGGATTTCAAATGAGTAATAAATCGTTTTCGGATACCGCCATTATTGCCTGCGGAACACTCAGCCCGGAGTTGAATTATTTAAAAAAAGAAGGATTCCTGGATACCCATCATCTGTATTATACAAAACCGGGACTTCATCAGGACGTTCCCGAACTGGAACGTCAGCTGATAAAACGCATCCGCAAAGCAAAGGAAAAAACAGACAGGGTTATTGTTGTCTACGGGGGAAAGTTCTGTTACGTCAATGTGGATGAACCTACGCGTACCATGCAGAATATCATTGAAGAACAGGGGCCCGGTGTGAAAAGAATTCAGGCCAGTCACTGTATGGATATGCTGGCCGATGAGGCAGAAAGGGACAGAATCGCCCAGGAAGTTGCCGGAGGGGAAAAGGTCTGGTGGATGACACCCGGGTGGATTAAATTTCGGGAAGATGTTTTTAAAGGATGGGATAAAGGTCTGGCAAATGAGAATTTTCCCCGGCACACGGGTGGGGCTGTGGTCCTGGACGGAATTGGGTATCTTGATCAGTATATGGCTGAAAAACCGGAAGCATTTCTTGAATATTCCGATTGGATGGGCATTCCGATACAGCCTTACCCCATAAGTCTGGACAGGTTCAAATCATTGCTTCTGGATCAGTTAAGTTAATTAGCGTTACCGTAACGCTATTATACGTTACTTTTTTCTTCCTGCCGTTCTGGCAACATAAAAATCAATGTCACTGACTTAAGCAAAAAACCTCCTTCCCCGGCCGGGGAAGGAAGTTTGAAGGAGTCCGGAAACCGGAAACCGGACACCTGACACCTGACACCTGACACCGGACACCGGAAACCTGACACCGGAAACCTGACACCGGACACCTGACACCTGACACCTGACACCTGACACCTGACACCTGACACCTGACACCTGACACCTGACACCTGACACCTGACACCTGACACCGAACACCTGACACCGAACACCTGACACCTGACACCGAACACCTGCCCCCCGAATTTTCTTTGTTTAAAAAAATCAGCAGATTTGTCCCCTGAAAACAGCAGAAGGTGCGGAATTATTCTTTCTGCTCCTGAAAAAGCCGGATAAATTTTTTTAAAACAGAAAAATTTTTCAAATCCAGACGGGCAAATTCAATCCCGGTCTGATACCAGCTGTTTTCAGACTGTGCACTTCGTACAACCTGTCCTTCAATATCCAGCAGTTCTTCCCCAATGGCAAGAGTCAGGGAAATATTCTGCCCCGGCAGAATGCTGAAATGGGTTTCCAGCAGAATTCCGCTTTCCGATACATTCAATGTTCTGCCCATGCCTTCCATAAGGATATTGTCATTTTCATCAATGCAGACATAGGAAAGATTCAGGGAATCTACCCGCGGATTTTTCCGTTGTTCATGTGTTGCCATACTTTGACTCCTGAAAATGCAGGTCGGCAAAAAAACATTCCGGGAAGATTGCAAAGGGAAAAACAGGGATCCGGCCCGGCGCTTTTCCGCGTTTTGGCAGATTCATCTTCTTTCTGCCCGAAATTTTTTTCCGACAGTCTGTGATATTTATTTTTTTTCAAGATTTTTCTTATGATAATCAGCGGCCACCCGTGTGGTTACGGTAATGTTGGTTGCAGTTGTTTCAATGAGATTCCGCAGTGCGGCAGAAAGGTTGCTGTATTCTTCCTTCAGGTTTTCGGCATTCATTTCTTCTGTTTCAATATCTTCGGAAGCAAATACAATTCCCCCGTGGGGTTCGTGGCCAATATCCAAAAAAGGACAGGGGCCGATAAAATCTCTTTCTTTCAGATTGGCAAGGGGGATATAGCTGCCGTCACCGGTTTTCCGGATAATACATACATTCCCTTTCCGGATGCGGTAAAGTTTTTCCGGATGAACTCCCCGTTTTTTGGCCAACTGCTTTCCTTTGGTAAATTCTTTCAGATCAAAACGGCGGGAAAAAACATCCACTGTTTTTTCTGTAATTTCATCCCGCCGTTTATCCAGACTGACAACCATATCCCGGAATTCTCTGGACTGATTCCCGAATTCATCTGCCAGTCGCTGGGAATCCAGCACACCCAGCTGCACATCCGTTGATGCCTGTATGGTTGATTTTCTCACATTGTCTTTAAATAAAAAGCAGCTGACACCGCCGATAAAGGAACCCGCGGCCATGCGGACGATGGGAACCGGGCCTTCGGGGCCTTCCTTGATTACATCCACAATTCCTTCCAGCACGACCCATATCCAGCTGCCGTGTTTGTTTTCCTGCACGATTTTACGGTTTTTATAAAATTCCTCTTCCGCGGCCACATACATATAATCCACCAGCGGCCCTTTGATAATGGGAATTGCGGAACGGGAACCGCTGTCTTTTTTTTCATAATCCACAGGCCCGAGTTTTTTGGTGTGACCGTCATCCACCATGCGCAGCCCGTCCAGAATAATCTCCATCCGGCTGTTGCGAATCACTTTGGGAACATTGATCTCTTCTTCACTGAAAGCAAATTCCCCCTCTATCCATCCGAAGAGGGCATAAACCGCATCCAGACCTTTTACGGAACCGGCCCGGGCATCCATAATATTGCCTTTGGAAAAATAGATATGCCCCGGTTCACCTGTATATTTGCTCATCAGGTTCAGCACTCCGGTTCCGCCGTTGGAACCGATTAACTGCAGCACTTCCCCCAGACCTAAAAATTGCAGATTTCCGGAAAGAACAAATTTCGACATTTCCCCCCTCTTCCTACTGCTTTGTCAAATTTTCCGGGTAAAGGCATCCGTTACCTGACACCCTCCCCACAGATCCGTATGTGAGCAGGTAACCCATACGGTTCCTCCGTTCAGTGGGTTCGCCCACGGAAACCGGACAGACGGCACCCCGTCCGGCGCATGACTCTGCTGTCCGTCCGCTGAATAACACCGGCTTTCAGTCTTATTACAGAACCTTATCCAATGTCCGCGACGATTCCCTTTCCGGGCTTAAGTGACACGGCCTGCATACCCGTTCCGTCCGGCTTCGGACTCCCGTTACCTGGTTTAGGGACTCGGAAAAAGATAATTCCCCCGGTTCACTTCAGCAGCAGAGAATAAACAAATCTGTAAAATAATTCCAGAGGATTTATTTTTTGCCGGGTCCCTTACCCCCGGACGCGGCTGCTGATCTGCCGGTTACGCTTTCATCGGACGGGACTTTCACCCCTTGGGTAATAATAATAAATTTCAGGGCCTTCGGCCCTTCCCGTCATTCCGGATTTATCCTGACGCAATGAACGCCGGGTTAGCCTTCGTTTTGTTTTGAGACTCGTACTAATTGACTGTAATCATATGTTAAAATAACAAGACTTATTCTTTTGTACTATTCATAATTTTCGATATGGATAATAAAGGGTATCTCTTAATATCAATCAGGGATTCTCTTTCAATAATTCTTTCAGCGGAATTGAAAATAAGAATTTTACATGTTACCTCTCCGATATTTGTTAAAGGACGAATGATACCGCCGTCAAGTTGAAAATGATCTGTCCATTTATCGTTTCTTGGATTATAAAATCGTATAAATTCGGTATTGCCGATAATAACGGAACCAATATCACTGCCTTTGTGACGATTACAGAAAGAACATGAATATGCAAGATTATTAGCATCAGTTTTTCCGCCGTGTTTTATGCTGATTATATGATCAATTTGACATCCAAGATATGTATCGCTTTCATGAATCAAACAATATTCACAAAAATATTAGGCTCTTTCAGCAACAAATCTTCTCCGTTCTGCATCAATATATCTGTTTGCTGGAGGCATATTTACGTGCTCTTGCTTTTGCTAATCTCATAAGATGTTCAAGTTGCATATAATGTTCGAGTTCGGATGTTTCTTCTTCAGTTAAACCTCTTGTTTTTTCAAAACAGATGAGATCTTCAACACGATTTTTAACAGAATCGGAAGGCGTGAAAGCTATAACAGAATTGGGATTCGTCCCCGATGCTATAAAATCAACTACTTCTTCATATGCTCTTAATGTATTCATTTGACAAAACCTTTTATAAAATTTCAGTAGATCGAAACGTTTCCGGAGGAGTGCAAAAATTGTATTTTTGCATATGTCAACCGGGAACTGCGGAGGAGTGCAAAAATTGTATTTTTGCATATGTCAACCGGGAACTGCAACCTTGCAAAAATATAATTTTTGCACTCCGGGACAGTCGTAAAACCGTATCCGGGGAAAACTTTTCGATCTACTGAATTTGGTTAAACTTGAAGTTCTATCAATTAATTTGAGTTATTTGTTTTTTAATGTTAAATAATATAATTAAAATATCAAATAGTTAAATACAATTATTTCAACTGCGCATTTATAATATTACAAACAAAATATTATTATAAAGTAAAATTATATCAGATTCCATAAGGGATTACCAGTGATATTAAATTTGTTTCTGTAAAGTTACGCTGGCTTAATTTGTTAAATAAATTGGCATGTATAAAATAATAATTTAAGAAGGCTAAGGTCAGACTAAGCGGCTTGCGGGATGGAGCGACGACAGGAGCGGAACCCAACAAATCCGCTTCCGGGTAAAGGCATCCGTTACCTGGCACCTCCCCACAGATCCGTATGTGAGCAGGTAACTCATACGGTTCCTCAGTTCAGTGGGTTCGCCCACGGAAACCGGACAGGCGGCACCCCGTCCGGCGCATGACTCTGCTGTCTGTCAGGCTTATAGCCCTTTCCGCAGTATCATGAAGTTGCGGTGATATGTTTCCCGGTATCCGTGCGCCGGTCATATTTCCCCTCATAATAACGTCATGCCTGACCTCACCTTCCCTCCGGCGGGCCGCCCGGATCGCACCGCCTTTCACCGGAACTGTGTTCCGTTAGGACTGCCGCATGTCCGTCTCCGGTTCGTTCGGTTCTCCCTGCCCTCACCGGATACACTGTTTTGCCCTTCTTTACATTTGTGTCTCTGCTTCCGCAGACGCAGACCCGGAGGCGGGGGCATCCCCCGGAAGCCGGGAATTTCGCCTTACGACCGGATTTCCTTTTACCTTTTTTTATCCGCAGGGAAACATATGGCTCTCCCGGGTTCCCGGATTACCCCTTTGAATACATGCCCTGCTCCCGGACCCCGGCGGAGACCGTTCCGCTCACCGTAATGCTGCCCGGTCTGCTGCCTTCCGTCCGCTGAATAACACCGGCTTTCGGTCTTATTACAAAACCTTATCCAATGTCCGCGATTATACCCTTTCCGGGGCTCAGTGACACGGCCTGCATTCCCGCTCCGTCCGGCTTACTTCGGCAGGCTCAGTAACCATCGGACTCCCGTTACCGGGTTTACCTCCGGACGCTGCTGCTGATCTGCCGGTTATACTTTCATCAGGCGGGACTTTCACCCGCCGGGTAATATACTGATCCAATTTTGGTTTTTCCCGGCATACTTTCTGCTGTCAGTCCGGATTGTGAAAAAATGACCGTTCCGGAATGAAAAACTGCTGAAAAAGGTCAGAAAAGTGCTGTTTTCAGGACACAGCAGTTTTTGTTCCCGGAAAAACCAAAATTGGAGTACTATAATAATAAATTTCAGGGCCTTCGCCCCTTCCCACCATTCCGGATTTATCCTGACGCAAGGAGTGCCGGGTTAGCCAACATTTTGAATTACATTATTCTGTTTTTCGTATTACTTTGAAGCCATAGAAGAAATTCCTCACGATTTATCTGAGCGGAAGCAAGATTTAAAATTGTCTGTTCCTGTTCATCAACATTTGCTGATATTTCTATTCCATTAAGGACAAGAAAAATTTCCATAGCGGCATGTCCGATCCTTTTGTTTCCATCAACAAAAGGATGATTTTGAATGATTGAAAAACAAAGAATTGCGGCTTTTTCAATTATTGTAGGATAGAGTCCAGTTTCCCCAAAAAATTGTCTTGGTAAGGCAAGTGCAGATTCAAGTCCACCCTGATTTCGGATTCCATAACTCCCGCCACTTTCTCTGATAATTCGATCATGAAGATACAATACTTCAGTCAGTTTCAGGTAGCGCATCAGCTTAATCTCTGATATAATTCTTTATTTTTGTTTAGAACATAATCTGCTGCTGAAAGAAAGTTTTCATCATGTGTATTAAGGAGATCATTAATAGCAACTTTTATCAGTTGTTTTGGCAGAATACCCAGGTGTTTTGCTTTTTCCTGTATTTTTTCAAATTGGGATTCTGTAAGTTCAATAGATAATTCCATTATTAAACCTTTATTTATGAGACTCATATTATAAAAAGATAAATGGTTGATATAAAATCTATTAATTTGAATTATCAGCAATGTGACAATTTTTGATCAAGTATATCACAGATATTAATAAGAGACTATCCGAAAACCTGTTTCCCCATGTTCGGAACCCTTGCTTTTACCGGGTTTAAAAATCGGTTTCGGAGGTTTTCGGATAGTCTCTAAAATCAACCATATTATAGCTTATTTCACCTATATAATCATATAATTTAGATAGTTAATATTGATTTGCCGAACATGGAAACTGATTTGTGGAATTAATAAACATGATAGATATGCGATAATTAAAATTAGATACAACTTACAAAATATTATTATAAATTGAGTAAGTTGGCATCGGGGTAGAACAGCCGGTTACCCGACTGTCCCCCCACAGTCCCCCTGCGTGCGGAACTACCCCGCAAGGTTCCTCAGAGCTACCCGCTTAGGCGTTCCTGCAATGCGTTAAAAATTGAAAACAGTCTCTGTTTCTTCTTTTCTGTGATACGGGGTTTTTCAATACGAAAGAATTTCATCAGTTCTTTAAAACCTTCCCAAGTGTGGCTTTTCCGCCGACTTCTTCTATTAACCCATTTAAATAAATATTTTACGGTATGACAGAAGTAGCATGACAGACTCTTGAAATTTCCTATAACTCCGTAATAATTGTAGTAACCACGAAGTTTTGTTTTAAGTTTTTTGAATAAAACTGTCACTTTAAGGTGTCTGTGTTTCTTACACCGGTCATCAAGAACATAATGCAGATATATGTTGGCAAGAATCGGAGAAACAATTCCACCTTGCGGTGTTCCGGTTTCCGGATTTGTGATCGTGCCGTCTTTTTCAAATATACCTGCTTTCAGCCACTTCCGAATGAGGTTCAGAAATTTCCTGTCATCAATTCGTCTTTTCAGCATTTCCAGTAGTTTATCATGGTCTATGCTGTCAAAGAAACTCCTGATGTCTGCTTCGGCAATGTAATTGAAATTTCCAAACTGTAATTGTCCGGAAACGTCTTTGACCGCATCTTTTGCACCTGTTCCCGGTCTATACCCAAAGCTGCAACCTAAGAAATCAGGTTCGTAAATTGCTTCAGGTATTTTTGACACTGCCGTCTGCAAAACCTTGTCTTCAGTGAGTGGAAGTCCGAGAGGTCGTTCTTTTCCCCCGGTCTTCGGTATGAAACGTCTGAGTATCAGTCTCGCCCGGTACGTCCCCTTTATAAGACGCTCATGCAAATTTTCAATATTTTCAAAAAGATTTTCACCGTATTGTCTGGTATCTGTTTTATCAATTCCCGGAGGGGCATTCATGTTTAACTGCTGCCAACTCCGGGCCAGATAATCCGGTGTGAGTTCGTTTATCAGGTTCTGAAACCGGTGTTCTTTACGCAGTGCAGATTTTTCTGCTATTGACCACAGTGAGGTTTGCATTGTTTTTCCTCCGATTCAACTTTGTCCGGCAATGTTTCCTTTGCGGACTGCGTAATTCTTCTCACCCCTTCCCCATGTGACCGGCGTTACCGTCTCTGAGTAGTATGAGTGAGTACGACTCCCTGAAAGTCGTCAGCGATCCTCCTTTTTCCCGTTGGGTACGCTTACCTGATGCCTGTTTCCGTATAACCATTCTTTGTTTGTGTTTCTGCTTTAAACAGATTCTCTGACGGGCGGGATTTTCCATATCAGAACCGGGATTTTGCTTTTTTTGCAGGTAACTCCTGACCTTTTATTTTAACGAAACAGACGAAGTTCTTCACTTCTTGTCATCAGGAACTGACAGGGTCTCCCAAGTTCTCCAATGTTTCTCTTCATACATGCCACGCCCTGAGGACACCGACAGACCCTCCGGAATCTCGCATGTTCGATGCTGAAGCAGGTTTCGCAGGGAAACTAACGATTCCTTTGTATTGGCTTCCGTCACGTTAAAAACGTCGCCGCCTGCATTTATGCTTACAACGGTGCTTGTACCATGCTTCAAGGGGATGCCATCCCCCTGTGACCTGTATGATTCTCTGTGTACACTTCATGCGGGTCGTTCGACGGTATGTCTGTCCTTCCCAATCACGCAACACTCGGTACGGGTGGCTGGCCAAGCCTTGCCCGACAGGGACTTTCACCCTAATACACCCCGATTATCAACATTCAGTAGATCGAAAAGTTTCCCCCGGATACGGTTTTACGGCTGTCCCGGAGTACGGAAACTGTATTTCTGCACCGCCGCATCTCCCGACTGGCCCATGCAGAAATACAGTTTTTGCACTCCTCCGGAAACTTTTCGATCTACTGACATTTAAAAAAGGAGAATGTATTATGGCAAAGGTACTCCGCACAAAGTGGTACGAAGAAACCGCAAAGACTCTGCAGATTAACGGGAAAAGCCGTCGCACGCAGGAATGTTATGCCCGGGCCGTCCGGATGCTGATTGAATACTCCGGCAGGGAACCGGACGAAATTACCGGAGAGGAACTCCGGGATTACTTTCTTTACCGGAGGAATGAGTGCGGTCGGGCACCGGACACCATGAAAATCTGTTACTGCGGCATCCGTTTCTTTTACGGGCATGTCATCCGCCGGGAGTGGCATATTTTCAGTATCCTGAAATCCCAGAAGGAAAAACGCCTTCCCTGTGTGCCCGGCCGGGAAGAGGTGTATGATATCCCCAGTCATGTCCGCACATTCCACAATTACACATACCTTACGACAGTATATGCCTGCGGGCTGCGTCTTCAGGAGGCTCTGTTCCTGCAGGTATCCATCATTTTTACCGTTCCTGCGGCAGCCGTCACTGCCCGGTCTGTCAGCATCAGAAGGCTTCGGAGTGGAAGGAACGTCAGTTGGAAAGAACACTTCCCGGTCATCATTTCATGGTGACCTTCACCGTGCCGGAGCAGTTGCGGGATTTCATCCGTCCGCATCAGAAGGCGGGATACGGGGCCATGTTCACGGCTTCTTCGGACAGTATGAAGAAACTGTCACCGGATGAAAAATACATCGGTGGTGACCGGTCCGGATTTTCGGGTGTGCTGCACACATGGGGGCGGACCATGCAGTATCACCCGCATGTTCATTATATTGTGCCCGGCGGGGGCCGTCTCTTCCGAAGACGGTCTGCGGCATCCCTCCCGCACTGATTTTTATCTTCCGGTACGGGCCCTGCCGAAGATTTACAGGGCAAAGTTCCGTGACCTGATGAAAAAAGAGGGACTGTACGATCAGATTCCGGCGGAAGTATGGGATACTGATTGGAATGTGAATGTGCAGGCCGTGGGAAATGCCGGAAATACAGTGAAATATCTGTCCCGTTATGTTTTTCAGGTCGCGATATCCGATTACCGCATCGTAAAGTGCGGACACGGAAAAGTCACTTTCACATACAGAAAAAAAGGAAGTTCCCGTGACCGGCATATGACTTTGGAAGTCATGGAATTTATGCGGCGTTTTCTGCAGCATGTGCCGCCTCCGGGGTTCATGAAGGTGCGGTATTACGGTTTTAGGGACCCGGCAAAAAATAAATCCTCTGAAATTATCTGACAGATTTGTTTATTCTCTGTCAGTATACCGAAAAGTTTTCCCCGGATACGGCCTTACGGCTGTCCCGGAGTGCAGAAACTGTATTTCTGCAGGGTTCCGACTCATGCAAAAATGCAATTTTTGCACTCCTCCGGAAACTTTCCGATCTGCTGTCTGCTGCTGACATGAACCGGGGGAATTATTTTTTTCTGAGTCCCTTACGCACAGGCACAAAAAAACATCCCTGAAAGAGTATCCGGTATTTCTCAGAAAATCTTTCAGGGAAGCAGGTCGGATTCAGTCCGGAGTTCAGGAGGCCCGGCCGCCCGGTTATTACGGGGACTGCTTAAAAGAGTCGGGCTGTCCGGACAGAGACCCACCCGTATGGGACACTTCCGGAACCGTAAAAATGATCCGGTCCGGTTCCGGAAGCATGAAAAGATATAAAAAAAACGTTCAACCCATAAGGCACTCAGCAAAAAATAACTCCCCCGTTTCATCTGATTAGGGGACGGAATGCAAAGTTTCTGTTTATCCGCAGGATATTTCCGGAGGATTTATTTCTTACCGGGGCCCTAAGGATTGAACTGACCTGCTCTTCGCAGAAATCACCCTTTCACGGTCCTGAGATAAAATTCGGTATTTCTCAGAAAATCTTTCAGGGAAGCAGGTCAGTTCCGTAGGTCGGGTTAGCGAAGCGTAACCCGATATCAGGATGCTTTTCCCGAATACATACACAATTTTAAGGGAATATCAGAAAAAGGAGAACAGTGAACCGTAAAGAAAGAGAAATCAGGGATGATGCAGAAATTGAATCCCTGATACGGGAGGCAAAGGTATGCCGTCTGGGGATGACAGGGGAACAGGGCTACCCTTATGTTGTGCCCCTCTGTTTTGGGTATCAGAACAAAACTCTGTATTTTCATTGTGCAGAAAAAGGACTGAAAACGGCGCTGCTGAGAAAAAATCCGAAAGTATGTTTTGAAATGGATATATGTAAAGATGTAAAATATTTATCCAGAATATGTGACTGGGGCATGTTTTACAAAAGTATTATCGGTTTCGGGGATGTGGAATTTCTGGAATCCGGGGAAGAAAAAAAGGAAGCTTTGGATATACTCGTCCGTCATTACGGGTCGGAACTTATGGATGATGAATTGAATTATCCGGCAGTCATGCTGAAAAACACATTGCTGTTCAAAGTAAACATTCGGAGCATGACCGGAAAAAAATCAGGATAGGAAGTATTCCTGCTTACATATATGATTAAAATTATGGAAAGCGGCATCGTGCTTTGTCATGGCTAAAATTGCTAGATTGAAGTGTAACACTTTCAATACCATTATCGGGGTTGAGCATATCAATGATATACAATAACCCCACTGACCATTCATACCAATAAGGATCACCGATACCTGCTGAATTATTCAAGCGGGTAGGTCGGGTTAGCGAAGCGTAACCCGACAATAATCAATGATTGGCGGGGGATGTCGGGTTACGGCTTTCAGCCTAACCCGACCTACGGAACTGATAGTATTTTGAAAATTTTCAACATCCTTATCATCCCACACAGGAGCGTTTAACAACGCCTTTCTGAGTTTATGCTGTTTATCCTCTTCGGAAATAATAACAACCCTGAATTTTCCTGTCCGACTCCCCATATAATCGTCCGGAATTTTGATTATTCCTTCCTTCATTTCTGTTTCAAATTCGTAACTTATCATAATTCTTCCTTTGCATTCATATCCATAATTGATGAATCGGTAAAAAGTCAGATTCCCAAAAAATGATGTAAATAAAATCAGACTGTTAAAGTGTATCAAAATCTGATTTTCGGACTTTTTACGAGATCATCATAATTACACTGGTGTTTCTAAGAATCGCTTATTCTCCCAGCTTCGGTCGTACAGGTTTATATGAAAATGTTTGCGAAAAACCGGCCTCCGCCTTAATTTTCGCACTCCGGTACGCACGGTTTTCAAAACTGTGCCAGATCATCGCTCATGGCTGCTTATTTGCAATCAGTCATTTTTACAAAGGAATCGCATTTTCCCTCACCGACACCCCTGTATCCGCATCCCCCTTATCCGTGGTCATTTCGGCTTCCAGGTGGGCCACAATCCGCTGGTATTTTTTGTTTTTTGGTTCCAGATCCAGGGCATTTTTAAAATCGCACAGCGCGCGGGTCATTTCATTTTTGTTGTACCAGGCCAGTCCCCGTTTGTAGTAGGTTTTATGGTCTTTGGGATTGGCTTTGAGGGTGACATCGTATTTTTCAATATCCTGCCAGCCCCCCTCCTGTTTTGCATTCATGATTTCCCGATAGACAGACTGGAGGTTCCGGATTTCCTCATAGAGTTTTTTGATGACGGCCGACTGCTGGCGGCTGCTTTTGAACATGGGGTCAAGCCACGCGTTCATGATGTTCATCTGCCCTGTGATCACCTCCAGGAATCCATCCGGCATACGGCTGACCACTTCCATTTTGGGGGGGAGCAGGGGACCGCTTTCCTCTTTGGATGCTGCGGAGAGGACGGATTGTAAGGTCTGCATGAGTTTTTCCATCTGTTGCATAGTTTCCTCAGCAAAGCTCACTTTGGTCATCCCGACTTGTTTCCCTGCCTGTTTCAATGACGCATCCAGCACGCCCCGGATACCCTCCAGTCCGTCGTAAAATGCGGATAACTGCCCGACGACCTGGACAATGGGGTCGCTGTCATCCATGCCGCGCAGCATCTGATTTTTCCGGAAGGTTTTTTTGATATCCTCCCAGCGTTGGGCTTCGTCTGCGCTCAGCCAGCCCGTGAGTTCCTTGAATTTGAGCAGATTGGCTTCGGCCCCGGTGGTCAGGGTCTGGGCATCCTGTTCATATTGGGACAGGATCAGGGTTTTCAGTTCCTCCGCGTTCATGATGGGCATGATTTTTTCCGCTATGCGGTTCATGTTGCGGTAGGACCCCTGGAGTTTGAAGGCCGGTTCCGTTCGGTATTCGTCGGCCTGGGCTGCGGAATGGATATACTGCAGGTTCATTTTGAGGATGATTTCCCGCACGGTAATCATTTTTTCCATTACGGAAACCATTTCGCTGACTTCCTCCGCGGAGAGATTGCCCTCAAATTCCACCCCCTCCCGGCTGCCGCTTTCCGCAATGCGGATAATTCCGTACACATCCTGCTGACTGCGGCTGGAAAGGCGGTTGAGTACGGCATTGGAGGTGAGGGAGTTTTCCAGGTAACTCATTTTGAATACATCCCCGGTATCTCCGATAATGTCGCCCAGGTTGTAGGTATCGGCGCGGTTGGCCAGCATGTCCGGGATTCTGAATTTTTCCCCGCTTTCGGTAAAGGGGTTTCCGGCCATGCAGACCACCACTTTTTTGCCCCGCAGGTCATAGGTGCGGCTTTTGCCTTTATACACACCTTCGATTTTGCGCTGCGCGTCGCAGAGGGAGATGAATTTCTGCAATAATTCCGGGTTGCAGTGCTGAATGTCATCCAGGTAGATCATGACATTGTCGCCCATTTCCAGGGCCAGATTGAGTTTCAGCACTTCCTCCCGCGCGCTGGCATTGGGGGCCTCGGCCGGGTCCAAAGACGTTACCAGATGACCGATGGCCGGGCCGTTGATTTTCATGAAGATAATGCCCAGCCGGTTGGCGATATACTCCATCAAAGTGGTTTTGCCGTAACCGGGCGGGGAGATGAGCAGGAGCAGGCCCATCAGGTCCGTGCGCTTTCCCTCGCCTGCCGTGCCGATCTGCTTGGCCAGATTGTCGCCGATAAGCGGCAGATAGACCTGGTTGATGAGTTTGTTTCGCACAAAGGAAGAAAGAATCCGGGGCCGGAATTCTTCCAGGCGCAGGTCTTCCCGCATCCGGTCCGTAAGTGTTTTTTTCAGTTCTCCGTAGCGCAGGAAAAGGGGCAGGGTTTCTTTTTCATATTTGCGGAGTTTTTCCATAAAGCGGATATAGTTCAGCAGGTATTTCCCTTCCTGAAGCAGGGGATGGTCGCCCACCAGACCGGAAATCTCTGTAACAACGGAAACCTCAATCACATCCCGTTTCTGCCCGCTGCGGCTGAAGATGAGCACCGCTGCTTCGTCCGTGTAATCCGCAAGTTCCGGACGGTTCAGCGTGGCGATATAGGCCATTACCCAGTCCCGCACCAGTTCATATTCCCCGGCAGGGACAGTGGAAAGTTTTTCCCTGGCCTCTTTGAAACGTTCTCCGAAACGGGATGTTTTCAACTGGCGGATCAGTCCCTCCGCGATTTCCCAGGCTTCCCGGCTGATGACAAAGCATTCCTCCCCGCTGATCCGGTCGGGCCGTATGAGTTCCTCAAAGAGATAGCGCGCGGATTCCGCAACAGCATCACCGGGGAAAAGCCCTGTTTCCCCGCAGAAGTCGCATAGGAGGCGATCCAGTTCCGCAATATAGCGATCCTGTTTTTCCTCTCCGGGAAAAAGCTCGTGCATCAGCCCGAATCCGGCCAGTTTGTCGGCCAGTATCTGTTTTTTCTCTGCAGGTCCTTCCCCCTGAAAATAAATCTGCCAGAAGAGCCGGGCCAGCGCGCGGGAACGGGGATGAAAACGCAGCAGTCCGGCTGCCGTATGGATATGCAGGATTTCCCGGAAAATTTTGGCACCGTCATGGTCGTGAATGCCTTTGGAATAGCCTTCACTGTAACGGTGTCCCATGAATTTCTGCACATAGTCCTTTATTTCCTTATCGGAATAATTCTGAATCTGTTGAACTTCTTCCGCATTCTTTCCTTCCACTTCCTTCAGCATCTGGAAAGCCAGGTATTCGCCCCGGTAAACCTGCCGGTTTTCCGAAGGCACTTCCATATCCCAGACGGAATCTGTCTGAAGGAACTCCGCATCTTCCAGGGCTTCAAAAAAATTGGTGCCGGTAAGGTGAAACATCTGCTTCCCGTCCCGCAGGATCACGGTCAGATCCAAAGGCTGCACATTGACAGTGAACTGATGCTTTCCGAAGCGGATGATATTCTGCCCGTCCGCAAAAAGTTCCTTACGGTCTTTGAGTTGCCGCACGGTATCTTCCCGGATGGTCTTGAGCCGGGACTGGATGTCATCGGCCTTGACCGTATCATCCAAAGCCAGGAGCTGCTCCACAATATCCCGGATTTTGGAAATCATGAGATCCGAGGCAAAATACGCGTTAATGGCAGAAATTTCTTCCATTCCGGCCACCCGGCTGCGGATGCCTTTGAGAATTCGTTCGGCCGCGCTCATAAGCGCGGTGGCCCTTTTGTTGCGGGCTTCGGTCAGGCTCAGTTTGCGGGATTCAAAGGCATTGTAAATCTCATCCCGTTTCTCCGAAAGTTCCACAATAAACTCGTCAAAATCCGCAAACCGCCCTTCCAGTTCCTCCACCCCCACCATGAGTTTTGTCAGGTATTCATCGCATTTGTCCGGGGTGTCGCAAAGGTCGAGATAATTGACCACGCTCTGGTTGAGCAGTTTGACCTGTGCCCTGAACTGGGCCACACCTTCGGTGCTTTGCAGGCTTTTCTTTTTGTTCTTCAGATTGGCCCGCACCTGGTTGAGTTGGGAATAAATATCGGAGATACTGTCAATAATGCGCGTGGTCTGGGTGGAATCCTCAATATGAAGATTGCTTACAATTTCAATGAGCATCTCCAGTTCATCCGAGGCCCCGCCCACCTCCGTCTCCAGTTCCTGTGCCTCAGTCACTTTGCTCAGGGAATCAATCCTGGCCCCGGCTTCCGCTACCCGCTTCTCATAGGGAATGAGGGATTCGGCTTGTAAGAGGAATTCCACGCAGAGGGAGGAAACCCGGTCGGCATTTTCCGCCACTTCCGCGTCCAGGCCTTCCACCGTGTCCGTATCCACATAACGGAGGTCTTTGAGGGAAATAATCTCCCCCCGAACGGTACGCAGCCCGGCCAGCCCTTTGACAAATCCGTCAATATGGTCAAGAGATTCGGGGCTGAGATTATCCAGAATCTCCTTTGTCCGGGCCTTTACCCGTGCGACTTCCTCGTCTGTATTTTTTTTCAGGCGCACAACCTTTTCAAATTCCTCAATGGCTCCGGCCGCGGCATCTTTGATCTGCAGCACGGTTTCCTTCAGGTGGAAGGCTTCGGGCTTGTCCAGCCAGAAATAGGCATCGGCAATGCCCGCGGCTTTCTTCATCAGGTCCACATAAAGGGTGGCGTAAAGTTCTTCCCGGTGCATGAGTTTGAGCATTTCATTGCATTCGGCCATGCAGCGCACAATATTGGGATTGCCCACCTTGTAAAGAAAGGCATCGCTTTTTTCGGAAAACGCGTATTCCGGGCCCACAAAAGGGGTCTGCCAGATGCGGATGGCGTGATGTTTCACCGGTTCCTCCGCGGCACGGAAAAAGATCATCTCCCCGTTTTCAAAATGGGAATAACCGTTGCAGGGAATGGGGTTTTCCACCTTCTGCTCAATGAGGTTATAGGAAAGAAGCACATAATCCCCGCTTTCCATATTATAGAAAATATAGAGAAAATCCTCTCCGTTGGGGGCCACCATGCGGTGTTCAAAGCGCATGTCTTTCACGCCCAGGTCAAAGCGTTTCAGTTCCCCGCTCTGCAGATAGTATCCGTTGGCAAACATCAGGCCCTGGTCATCGGGCAGCAGCACACAGGCATGTTCAATCTCATCCACCCGCACCACGCTTTCGGTTTTTCCGTTAAAAATATAATAGCGGAAAAGATTTTCCATATAAGGTTTTATTTTCACCAGAATCAGATGCCCCAGCACCGCATAGCGGATTTCCGCATCATCCAAAGTCTGGTCCGGATTATCCACCGGTTCCGCATAAATCCCCTGCCCGCTTTCGGTATTGTCTTCCACCTTAAAGGTGATATCCCCGCCCACAGCCTCCACAAATACCCGGTCTTCCAGAGAAATATGGGGATGCTTTCCGGTGCGGTGCATCTCCCGTGTGCAGCGTTTCCATTCAAATTCATGCTGGGGCGGATGTTTCACCTCATGATCGCTGCGGTTGTCCAGATAAGTAAGGCCCCCCTCTTCCATCAGCCATTTGAATGCCTTGATGTCCCTTTCGGCCTTTCCCACCCGGAAAATCATATAAAGATGCGGGCCGGTAACGGTGAATTTGGCAAACTGCGCCTGCTTATAGTATTTATAGAGGTTTTTCAGATCCGTCTCAAACTGCCCCGAATTCAGCACTGCCCAGTCCAGCTTGCGGAAACTGTGCTCCTCATAGGCATACACGGAAAAAACATCGGAAAGATCAATCTCGGATTTCAGCCCCAGATGGACATTATAACCGAAGATGAACTGCTTTCCGTTAACAGGAACCATATCCCGCGGGATGCAGTTATGCTGCGTGCTGATCCGTTCCGTGGCCAGCAGGGTCTGCTCAATGGCCCCGAATATTTCTTTACGGGAGGTGTTGAGCTGATCCAGTCGGGAGCGGAGCTCCTTACCATGCGTAAGCAGGCGGTTGCGGATGATTTCATAGGTTCCGCCTTCCAGTACGGTTTCATCGCTTTTGACTTCATTGGTATTTTCAGGGGACGGGGACTGCTGAGACATGAAAAGCCTCCTTTGATGTTTGCGGTGTTTTTTCCGGAATGCAATAATCCACACTGTCCCCGTTTTCTTACAAATCCCCTCCCTTGAGGGAGGGGCAGGGGGAGGGTGATGGGATGAAAGAGAAAGTTTGCATCAGAACAGCGATCTGAAAAAACACTTTACAGACTCGAAAGAAAAATTTCAAGAAGTTCGGAGGATATTTATGTTTAGGGGAGAAAGTACCTCATTGGTATTTCGCTGCAATCTTTTTCTCACCCAGGCGGGATTCCGGCGGCAGTCCGTGACTGCGTAAATCCGTATTTCATTTTCTTCCATACGGTAATAAATGGCAAAGGGGAATTTTTTTGAAAGAAAACGGTAATATTTACCGAAATGAATACTGTGAATTCCGGCAGACAGTTTCAGGGATTCGATATCCGCGGAGATTGTTTCCAGAAAATGTTTTCCCACCCCTTTTTCCTGAAATTCGTAAAAAGAAAATCCCTCTTTCAAATCCTCTTTGGCGGATTCAAGTATTCTGATTTTCACGAAACAGAATCCCATATATCTTTTTTGGCCTGTTCCCAGTCAACAAACCTGTCTCTGCCTTCTCTTACGTTCTTCTCTCTTTCTTTTAAAATATCCCCATGCCAGCCCGGAGATGATAAATCCGGTACATTCCGGCAGATATCATCCCACAGCAGTTCCATAGTTTTCAGTTTCTCTCCTGTAGTCATTTCTTTTATATTCATATTCTTTTCCTTGATTTTTATTCAGAAAAAATAAACGTTTATACAGAATGTTATCTGCTGCACATGAAAGAGCGGAAGGATTTATCCTCTTTGCCCGTCCACCCGGAGGATTCGCTCCGGACAGGCAGGGATTTGTCCTCTTTGCCCATCCACCCGGAGGATTCGCTCCGGACAGGCAGAGTTTTTGATTATTTCTGCCATACCATCAGGAGAAAGTCAATTGCAGACCTGGGAGAAAAATTTCAGGAAGTTCGGGGGATATTTATGTTTATGGGGAAGAATTCAGGCCGCAACCGGTACCAGGCGGTATATTTTTGCCAATCCGGCAGCCGCACTGATATTACCTGTACGGAGCGCATTTCGCACATCATCCAGTTTCAGGGCATCTTCAGGTCCCAAACAGGGGGACCAGCCCTTTTCATAATAAATGAGGTCAACCTCGACTTCGGCAGCATACTGCCCTTCATGAATATATTTGACATGACGTTTCCGTTTCATCGTTTCCTCCTCATGAAATCATCCGACCATTTTCCCGGATCAGGTCTGTAGGCCGTAACCAGTACAGCAGGAGAGGATAAATTCCGTGGAATCCCCCAGAGGATATGAACCGGATGATTTTCCGAATCCCGCTGCAATACAAGCACACATGGTCCTTTGTGATAATCAGGATATTCTTCCAGAACCAGCGCATTACCGGCACCTTCCAACATATCCCGGACAGATAAATTATCTGCAGCCATTTCATCATAACCGTGTTCCGAAATATTCACTTCCAGACGTGCAATCAGTTTCTTTATGTTTTCAAATATCCGGCTCATTCCGGTAAACCTGTCTCCACTTTCGCTTCTTTATCCTGATTTTTCTCAGACCGAACCGTCAGATACAATCAGCATAATTATTTTACTTCAAAACAGCAACCTGAAGAAACACTTTACAGACTCGAAAGAAAAATTTCAAGAAATTCGGAGCGGAGTGTGGGAATAATTGACTTTCAGACATTATGCAGATATGAATCACACAGAAGATATATTTGAGAAATCCGTAAACAATCCCCATAATGCGGCCTTTCATGCGGCTTTTCAGAAAAAAGAGGTAACGAGTGCCATGTCATGCTGCACCTGTTCAAACATATGTCCGATGAGGATATGTACGGGCATCTGCTGCGGATAATGAAAATCATTTCGGAAATCTCAGAGCGGAAAACCATGCTGGAAATCCTGGAACCGGCACTCCGATATACATACCACGCCAGGAATGAGGATGAGAAAACAGTCAGAAAATACATTGAGGAAGGAATTGAATATTTTGATGATATCAAAGCAGGGGAGGTGGCCATGACGGTTGCGGATAGACTGGAAAAAAAAGGAGAAATCAGAGGAAGGTCTGTTCTGATACAAAAACAGCTTAACAAAAAATTTGGCCTTATTTCATCTGTGCTTGAACGGAAACTGCAGGATTCCCGTTTGGATATTCTGGATAAATTCGGGGAAAGTATTTTTGATTTCAACAATCTGAAGGATGCGGAAAAATGGTGGGATGATTTTGAGAAGAAGGGGAATGCGTGAGGAGGCAGAGTCACGGAAAATATTTTATGGGATTAGATATCAAACCTTTTTTTGAAAAATTCATCAATCATTTCGGATAAAATATTGTCCGTCCCGTTTTTCTGACAGTTGGATAATTTATTCATTATATTATCATATTCCTGAACAAATGTTTCAGGATTGTCAGGTATCTCATTTATAATTTCTGCGAGTTCAGGATTAAACCGGGCATAATCACACAAAGATTTAATCATCTGAATTCTGTCTTTCAGTTCTTCCGGGCTGATCTGATTGAATTTCATAATCTGTTCCTTTCTGTATTCTTTTTCTGATTCGGCAGGTGTGAATTCCATATGCGGATATTTTTCCGTAAATCCGTGTTGCTGTCGTTCAGGGATGCCTGATGGGTGGTATGATGCTTGAGTTGCAACAGTTCGGCAGGTGCGCCATTCTGCTGAAAATCAATATCATCAAGACCTTCTATCCTGATTTCTGTATCTTCGGTTTTATTTAAAATGAGATACAGGGCATAGATGGCTTGGTAGAGGTAGCCGAGGGCTTGGGATGAGGCGGAGAATTGGGAGTTCAATTTTTATCATCTCCTTTTGTTCATGTCCAACTGCTGAATCGGGATTCCGTAATTGTTCACGAATATCTCTTGTTTCCGAAAAGCAGGGAATGATGTTCAGTTCACTTGCCAGCCTTTTCACTTACAACATTTTCCCTCATTATTTCTTCCACATCTTTCCATCTTCTTTTATATCCGGTTTCTTCAATCAGTTTTCGGGCTGCGTCCAGATGCTTTTCTGCCTGCCTGGCTTTACCTTCCGCAAAGCATAGACGACAGGCTTCCAGGTGGTAATCGGTGAGGTAGAGTTTCATTCCGCCGTATTCTGCGATTTCACAGGCTTCATTCAGATCAGTTCGGGCTTTATCAAAATTTCCACTGATCCTGTTCAATTCAGCTCTGGCAAAAAGACCGATGGGCAAATCTTCCTGATATCCGGATTTCCGTTGTAAAACAATTGCAGTTTCAAGATGTTCTGATATTTTTGAAAAATCGGATACATCTGATTGGATATTTTTATGCAATAATGCACGTCCCATTGAAACATGAGACAAAGCCAATCCTGCCAGACTATAGAATAATTCAGGAGAGTTTGCATATAATTTTAAAGACCATTCGGTTCGGATAATAATATCTTCATATAAACCGAAATCCATCAGCAAATCACATATCCTGTATCCGGGGCCGGAGTATAAAAAAGTGCGTTCAGGGTTCTGCTTTTTCAGATCGGATTCTAACTGTAAAAAATATTTTTTTGCTTCAGACCTGTATCCGAAAGCATGAAGAATAGCTGCCAATGCTGAACTGGCAGTTCCTATCCAAAACCAGTCTTTCGTTTTTTGAGCGTATTCCAGACTGTTACGGGCATAATTATCAGCGGTTATCAAATCTGCAAGCAATAAATGGAGAATGCTTAAGTTGGTAGCCGCCTGCGTCATTTCTGCCCAATTTTCCTGCTTTGTATATTCTTTTAAAGAAAGATCAAGCAGTATTTTCCCTTCTTGCAATCGCCCTGTTGCACGGAGACAGTAACCGGAACGGTTCATAACAAATATTTTCTTTTCATCCGGAAGTTCTGCAACAGGAACACTCCAAATATCAGAAAAAAAATGGGATAATGCTGTCAAATCTGCACCAAAGGCTCCAAGTCTGTAAATTGAATACCCCTGCTCTTTTCTTCTGATCCTCTCCCAATAAACATAATCCAAAGCCTCTTCATATTGACCCGCCATGCACCCGTGCCTCACAGCCATATACAAAGGCTCCATTTCTTCCAAAGTATCCGGCAGTTCTTTTTCCGGCAGTTTTTTGAAATAACCATACTGAACTTGTGCAGGCAAAATCTTATGATTGAACAAAAAATACAATATTATCATGCTGTTGAATCTTTAAAAGTTTCCAAATTTACAAATCTTTAACATATCCAAAATTAATCATTTGGATAAATATAGACATAATATATTATTGTTTCAGGTAGTTAAAATGATTAAACCGCAAAATAGCTGCGCAAGTTCAGAACCATACAATCGGGAGTGGGCTTTTTTCCATGCTTCGTTTTGTTCCCTTTTCAGTTTTTCACTGAAATGTTCCCGGATCAGCGGATGGCAGTCCAATGAGTTTTTTTCACAGGCATCTTCTTGTAAAATCAGTCGCAGTTCCCTTAAATCTCTGAGCGCATAGCCCCAATCCGCATCGGAAATTCCCTGCAAATCTTCTGTCAGTCCTTCAATGACCGGTTCTGCCAGTACGGCTTTTATTGCATCTTTATCGGCGGGACGGTCAAAGAGTCCCATAATCCGCAGAATTGCCAACTGTCTTTGCCCTTTTTTGCTTTCTTTCAGCCATTTTTCATAGGATTCCATTACCCGTCGGGCATGTTTTCCGTGATAATCATCTTCATAGGCCAGTCTTTCAATCTTGTCCCGCTTTCGGATATCTCCCCTGTAAACATTTTTCAGATATGTTCCCAGCAGGGTAAGGGCCAGTGCATGACCGTCAAATTCTTTTACTGCTGTAAGCAATTCCTTTTTCGGACCGCTTACACCCAGATGCACCAGCAGTTTCATTCCGGCTTCTTCCGACAGATGTTCCAGAACCTGCTCTTTGACAGAGGAACGGATATAGGTTTTCAGATCATCCACTTTCAGACGGGTGGTGATTACGCACAGTCCCGGATTCTGAACAGCCAGATTCCGAAGCAGGGTACGCAGACCCTCATCTTTGACTTTTCCTTCCTGCGGTCCGGGCGGATGCTGTACCGGTTCCAGGCCGTCCAGCACAATCAGACTTTTCTGCTTCTTTATCAAATCTGCCAGTCTGCGCCCTTTTTCTGTAGGAAATCCTTCATCCGGATTGGGATCGCCAAAACATTTCAGAGCGTCCGCCAGAAAGCGGTCTGCGGAGGCCTGTCTGCCCTCTGCTGCTCCCTGACTGTAAAAAGACCAGGCATAGACCATCTCTGCGTCCCGAAAATTTTCTTTTGCCATATGATTGTGCAGCCAGGCATTCACCAGCGAAGTTTTACCCACACCGCCCAATGCAATAAAGACAAGGATTCCGGTTTCCGGATTTTCCCAAGCTTCATCCAAAAGAGACAGTTCTTCCTCCCTGCCAAAGAGGTCAGGGGAAGTTACGGGCATAGAATCAAGCTGAACTTGTGCAGGCAAAATCTTATGATTGAACAAAAAACACAATATTATCAAACTGTTAAATCTTAAAAAGATTCCTAATCTACAAATTTTTAACATACTGAAATTACAGCATGTCAAAAAATAATTATTTGGGAAAATATTGACATAATATATTATTATTTTAAGCGTTTAAAATGATAGAACCGCAAAACAGCTGCACAAGTTCAGAATCAAGGTTTATCCGGGGGATGGAAATACAGTCGGTCGGGGAAGTATCGGATGCGGATATATGGGGATCATCGGCAGTATCGGAATCCTCCGTCTTTTCGGTCTTTGGGGAAGTCGGACCCGCTTTTCTCTGCCTCAGCCCTTTTACCACAATCTGAACGGAAAGATGGGAAGACGAATCCGGTTTGACAATTTCCAGGTGATTGCCCGGAATGGTTTCCCTTGCCTTCTGGGGAAAAGGAAGATGGCAGGACTGTTCACTGACAAAATCATCATTCATGCCGCGCACAGCCCTGAAATGGAAACGTCCGTTATAGTCAACTTTTTCATCCCACTGACGGCGAAGGTTGATAATGAACTCTCCCCGGTCTGCCATATCCCGGACCTGGGATTTGCGGAAAATCCCTGCACCGAATGCAGCTTTCATCAGACCTCCGCTGGGCGTACCGAACATGAAGAGATGGCTGACTTTTTCAAAAACTACCGGATCATCCATAAGTGCCCGCTGCACAACCAGTCCTCCCATGCTGTGGGCAATAAAAGCAAGATTATCATAACGGTCAAAAGGAGAATACGCAATACGGGTACGAAGACTGTCGGCAAGGGAACGGATGGAGGGATAGGCAAACCAGACCCGTTTGGATTCCAAAGCAAAAAGACTGGTGGGATATCCGATGCTGAAAATATCCCAGTCCTGAATATCCGGGTGCTGCTTCAGAAATTCGGGAAAATCCCCCCAGGTTTTGCATATATCTCCGGCAAAACCGTGAATAAATACGACTGCCGAATTTTGCCCCTTATCCTTGTAAGAATAGAAATCCGCTTTCATGAAAACCTTTCAGAATTATGATGCAAGATGTAGACTTTAAGAAAATAGTTTTGGGGGTGTCCAAAATTTTAAATGTTATAAATTCAGGATATTAAAAATTAAGCTACCCCAAAACTATTATCTTAAACACTATATGAATGACATAACACACAGACGGATGGCAAATCAAGCAGTCTGTTTTGGAATTTTTGGAAAAATCTGTCCGATATAAAAACCTCCCGATTCTGCTGAACGGAAACATTTTCAAAATAATGGACAGCGCACATCGCTCCCGAATTTTTTTGACTTCCGGATACAATTCTGGCATCATGCTGATATGAAAAAACCGAAAACATATCTGAAAAATCCGTAAACAATCCTCATAATGCGGTTTTTCAGTCGGTTATGACACCTGCGGAGCAGATCAGACAGAAAGTTCTGCCTTACGGCAGAATCAGGGCAGGCGGTGTTATTGTATACGCCCTTCCGCCAATCGCCGGGGACGGATGCAGCAGGCCCATACAGGAGTGGCATAAACCGTCAGTTTAACTTTGACAGAGCATTATTGATGAACCCGTAAAAATTCCTTCGATAAAAATTTTGCTACATTATATAGCGATTACCGGAGCAATTATGCACAACATGTTGCGCTGAAAATTTTAGGTTTTGACTTTTTACGAAACCATCATTATTGAAATCTGATTTTTTAGGGGTTCATCAACAATAATTTTTTGAGACGCTTAAAAATATGTGCGGAATTGTATGTTATTTCGGCGGAGCAGGCAACAACTTCACCCGCCTGCTGACAGCCATGTCGGCCATTATTTACCGGGCACCCGACAGCACGGGAATCGGCCTGTTCGGAGATGATCAGGAACCTGTGCGTCTGCGAAAAGCTCTGGGTTCGGTTTCCAATCTCAGCAGCGGGCTTCTCAGGGCTGCGGTCTATCCCAATCAGTCGGCAAAACTCATGCGTCTGTGGACCCTGCCGGATCAGCGGATTTCTCTGGAAGAATACCAGAAGCGGATTCTGGAATTTCAGGAACATTCCGAGGAAACGTATTCCCCCCTGCTTTCCGGAAAAAACAAACCGCTTTCCATAGATGAACTGACAATGACAGGTCCTGCACGGAAATACCTGCAGCCCGGCACTCCCGGAAGAGCAACACCCCTGCCGCTATATTTTATCACTTCCCCGGAGCAGTTCAGCACCCTTTTGCGAACCCTGGCCTCCGATTATGATATTTCCACTGTGGTACTCCGCTCTCTTATACAAAAGAATCTGGAATGGTATATTCAGGAAGAAGAAAAAACCGGGCAGGATATTACAGCGGAAAAGTCGGGGGAAATTCTCAACACCTTTGACCGGATTTTCGACGAAGTCATTTCCAGGGATACTGTTTTTCAGGAATCCATGTACACGGAATATCCCCAGGACAGCCCCTCTTTCCCGCAGGACCCGGAAATCAGGGAACTTGCCTGGTATTATCTGAAAAAAATGCCTTTTCAGATTCCGGAAGATTATGACCGGGACGGAGTGCGATGCACATTCCGCCTGCTGGATGCGGCGCTGATGTGCAGACTGCGCATGTTCCCCGAACTGCACACCGGGCTGCAGGAAGTTCTGGAATCTCTGTGGCCCACTGCCCGGTATCTGCCCAACACAGACTGGCAGACAATGTATCAGGCGGAAAAAGGGGCAAATGTGTATGGCTGGGGCGCGGCAAGTGTATTGACATATTTGCAGAAAAACGAAATCTTTCCCCTGCTCTGGCAGGCCGATACAGAACCGGTTCCGGCTTTCCGGGACGGATACACTGATTCCATGTGCCTGCGTTTTCTTTCCGAACCGGTTATCGCCCACGGCAGATGGGCACTGCAGTCTGCCGTAAATGTAAAAAATTCGCATCCTTTTCATGATTTCCGGAGACATCGCTGTATTGTGCTCAACGGTCAGTTCAGCAGCTCGGTGGAAAGCGAAACGCATGATTTTCTTGCCAGTGTGGCGGGAATGCCTTTCCGTACAGAAAATTCCAGTGAGTATTTTGCTTTGCTCTGGGGATATTATTTTCACAATCTGTCATCGGAAAAAAAACGCTATGATGAAATCAGAATACAGACCGACAGGGGATCGGATGATTTTTATATGGGCAGTCATTCCATAGATTTCCGGGTGTACCGGCAGCTGGAAGGAAAAAGCGCGCAGGCTCTGGATGAAATGGCTTTTCTGGAAGCGGTGCGGCGCATGAAATCAGACGGGGGGCAGGTCGCCGCTGCCGGTATCAGTCTGCATTCCCCCCGCCGTGTTTATATTGCCTGCCATAACCGTCCCGCGTTTGTGGTGCAGAGGGCAGACAATAATGACATCATGATTGTTTCGGACATCAACGCGGCCCTGGGGCTTTTTTCCCAATCCCGCATACGGAACTGCGCGGACCGTCTCCAGAAACTGATGAAAAGACATTACAGGGAACTGCAGAAATACCTGGATTTCGGGGCATCGGAAAAAGAAACGGAAAGGATGCGGCGGGCACAGCGTCAGGCTGAAAACAGCCTGCTGGAACCCTTCCGGATAACAGTGTTTCCCCTGGAAGGGGAAGAAATTTTTGTCCGTCTGGAAACCTGTTTTCAGGAGGGAACACTGGATCGGCGCGCGCTGATTTCTGATTTTAATGGGAATCCGCTTCCGGATATCGAAGCATTTTCCACTGTTCTCAATCCGTTGCAGATGCGCAAAGGGCTGTACGGTTCTTTTTATGAAAAACATCTCAATGAAATACCCGACCGACTGCATGATATACTGCGTTATTATATTCCGGAAGGAGAAAGACTGCCCCGTTTTGATCTGCGGGAAAAGCTGACGGAACGCCGCTTCGGCCCGGGATTTCATAACCTGAAACGCATTGTGCTGGCAGGAATGGGCAGTTCCTGTCATATGGGGCTGATTGCCCGCGCCGCATTTGGGCACCTGCTGCCGGAACTGGATATCCGTGTGGTGCAGCCAGCAGAAACCGATCAGATACGGCAGCTGGTTTTTCCGGAAAAAGATCTGCTTCTCCTGCTGAGCTGGTCTTCCACCACCGCGGACATGGTGGAATTTGCCAAAGAGTTGCGCGATGCAAACACCGTCATGATCGGCATAACAGAAAAGGTTTTTGCCGATATGGCCCTGATTTGCGGCAAAAGCGGCGGTGTAATCCCGGTGCTGAGCGGCGAAGAGGTGACGGTGTCGGGTATTAAAAGTACGATGTGTATGCTTTTCTGCCTGCATCTTTTTGCACTGCGGCTGGGGGAGCAGATGAAATCCCCCTTCATATGGGATTATGCAGAAAAAATAAAAGAGATCCCCCGGCTTCTCGCGGATCTGCTCCATAACAGTGAACTGAAAGATTTTGCAGGAGAGCTGGCCCGGAAAAATGCCCGCAGTCATGCCTGTATTCTCATCGGAGACAGGGATACCGGCCGGGAAGGTGCGCTGAAACTGGAAGAGTGCAGCTGGTCTTCCATCGGCAGAACCCTGGATTACGGGGATTTTTTATCCGGAACATTTCCTGTAAAAAAACTGGCAAAGGATCCGCAGGGGCATCTTCTGCTGGTGGATGCCTACCGTTCTTCCCGTATAAGCGAAGCCCTGCAGGTCATGGAGATGCTGTATCAGGCCGGTGTCTGTTTTACGGCCATCGGAACGCAGCATTCGGCCCATGCGGATGATATTTCAAAATACAGCCGGGGCAGTTCTTATTTTATGCCGGATGCGGTTCCGTCCGCCCGTCCTTTTCTTCTTCTCCTGTTTTATTATATTTTTACCCTGGAATTTGCACGGGCCAGGGGGCGCAAAGATGACGAATTTCCCCGTAACCGTGCCAAATCCGTAACCGCGGGCCGCAGCCGTTCCCCTGTCCGGCGGTCCGCAGGCGGAGAACTGATGGCACTGGCCCGCCGGAATTCCGCATTCCGCTCGCTTGGGGATCAGTCCGTCGAAGGAGAAGAAAGTCTGTGGGAGCAGCAGACCTTTTCCCATGCGGAACGGAAATCATACCGGCAGATCCGCATTCTGGGAGAATATCTTTCTGCGGACGCGCCTTTGCAGTATTTTTTTCCAAAGCAGGGAAAAAAACCGGGGAAAGATATTGCTGCTTTGGGGAAAATGATTTTTGAAGAATTGAATGAGGGAGGCGAGCTGGTTTTTTTGGCTTTTGACCGGGAAGCAGAAGCTGCCGCACGCCATATCAGCTGCCAGTGGCAGCGTTTTACAGACTGCCCCATGTATGTATGCGGTCCGGAAAAAGATGAATTCCCTTTTCATGAAAACACCCTGCTGTTCTGCCTGGGAACCCGTCCCCCCCTTTCCGCAGATGCAAAACTGAAAAAACTGCATCAGCAGCTTTGTTTATGGCTCGGTCCTTCCCTGCCCGCGGATACGGCCCGTATCTTCCGTTCTTCACTGGGATATTTTCCCGGCAATGCAGCAGACAGCATTGCATTGTATGCGGATCTCTGCGTTCTGCTCACAGAAGCCCGGAAATCCCAGTCCCTGAAAAAGGGTGAGGTCATTGCAGCACATTTCCGCCACAGCGGGCACTGCATCCGCACCCTGCTTTCCGACGGAGAACTCCGCAGGCACATCCGCCGCATCATGCGGGCCAACCGGAAATATCATACAGCATTTTATATCGGACCTCCGGCCGGAAGCGGTCTTTCCTGGGTGCAGCGTTTTGACGGGATACAGCGGCCGGATACGGCATGGCATTCATTCGGCACCTGCGCACACGGCCCCCTGGCCACCGTAGACAATAATGTGAAGGCCAAATATATCCGACTGCACGGACGCAAAAAAATGATAGCGGAATACGGGGAAAAAAGAGTAATGCGATGGGAGCGATATTATCTGGGCGGTCTGACAACAGATCAGTTTTTACAGGGAAAAAGCCCCGCTGAAGATCCCCTTCATCCCAGACCCAAAGCCTTTTTTGCAGAAGGGGACTGGTATATTCCGGCTTTGCATCCGGATTATGATACCGTGGAGGACAATCTCATCATTCTGGATGCCACCCGCAGTCATTATTTCGGTCAGGCCCTGGATGAACTTTCCACTCTGGGCTGCCGCAATGCCAGAATCATCCTCATCACCCAGAAGGCTTTTGTGCGGATGCCTGAAAAAAAAGCCCTTTTCACCCATCCTTTCAGCCACCTTATCCGCATTCCCTCGCCCGAAGACAAAGGGGAACCCCTGCCTGTTTCCGGATTTATTCTTCCCTTTCTGATGGAAATTGTCGGGATTGCCCTGGCAGCGGAAGCCGGCGGGGAAAGGGAATAATACCGGTCCCGGCAAATAAACTGCCATGCGGAGGCATCGAAAATGTTCAATTACGGCAGATTATTGCATGGGACTGATATAACCTGCATTATTCACACGTTTTAGTCTCTGGCAGATAAACTGCTGATTATTCTGCTTATACGAAAATACGGCTGCAAAACTCAGTTTTTTGTGTCTTCCTGTATTTACTGTAAAAGACTGATTTGTGAATAATTCAGGATAAGAAAGAAATGCGGGTATTATTTTTCCATAATTCCGAATACGATGGTTTCTTCCTTCAGATTATCCGGTTCTTCCAGTCCTTTTTCCAGAAAAGGGTTTCCTTCCATAATGGCAATATAGGAATAACTGTCAAAAACAGCCACCCGTCCCTTTATGATGTCGGATTCTTTCCATGAAAAACCCCTGTAAACCGAACGCAGTCTCTGAAAATACGGATGCGTCCTTTTCCTGCGGGAATTACTTTTCAGACTGCCCCTTTCCCCGCGGGAATTACTTTTCAGACTGCCCCTTTCCCCGCGGGAACTTCTTTTCAGACTGCCCCTTTTTCCGGCAGGGACAGGGCCTGCGGAATACATCATCCTCCCCTGTCTGTTATAAATTAACAGCTTTCGGATATCCGCTCCCAGACCGTTGAGCACCGAAGGTTCCGAACCGAATCTCATTTCCAGTCTTTCTCTTCTTTTTTCATATTTCCGTAACTGAAAATGGGCGGGAACACGGGCCGTGATCCATCCGCTTTCCAAATGCTGATCCCGGGTCCAGTCCAGTGTCCGCGGATTTCCCTCTCCGTATAAATTGGAAACAACAGGACTTACTTCGGTCTGCCGGGAAAAATGCAGACCCCTGCCGGGGGTCATGCGGCAGTAGTATCCGGCCAGCCCCAGCGTCACGGCTTCATGTTTTGACTGATCCAGTATGGTAAAGGCCGAGATACGCACATCCGAATCCAGACCTTCGGAAAAAACAGCGTAAAGAAAAACAGCCGTGCAGGTAAAAAGAGAAATGGCCGGGATGGTCCATATCAGCAGGATTTTTTTCTTTTTCAGTGACAGGACAAAGAAATTCAAAGGCCCGACAATGATGACAAAAAGAAACATGCCCAGAAAAAAACCGCGAATATTTATCTCCGCATCCCCTGAAACCGGCAGGGCAAGATTGGCGGAAGCCGGTGTGTCAAATTTATACCAGGGCTGCTGCACCTGTTTCCATATCCGGTAAAGTGCGTTCATCTGCACTGTATCCAACTCTGCTGCGGAAGTAAGCGGAAAAACAGTGCACTGTCCGAATCCGGCATAATACACATGCTTATTTCCGTCTTTTTCCCCATAGATATCGGTAAATTTGTAATCTCCTAAAATACTGAGACTGCCTCCGCATTTGACATAGGCCAGCAGGGCGGATGCGGAAGCCGGGGACAGGGCATCCATATCCGCGGCCGTCATGATAATGCCGTCATAGGGGCTGTAGCTCATCCAGTTTTCCGGCCAGAAAGCCGGGGGGGACTGGGCGCGGATCAGGGAAATATAATTTTCTGTATCAGATGCGGAAGATTTGGATTTTGTTTTCTTCTTCAGTTCATCTGTTTTTTCCAGGCTGCGGAGCAGATCATCCCGGTTCAGCGAAGGACTGACCAGAAGACAGATTTTTCTTTTTCCGTAGGGCATATGGGGGGTATGGGGCAAAGGAAGCGAAGGGAGCTGCCGGGCACCGTCTATGGAAATATAGGCTGTATCGGCCCATAAACGCAGGGGCGGCAGCATGACGGAAAAATGAATCTCCGCGCTGGGGGAAATGCTTACATGCCGCCGCATTTCCCGGATAACACTGTTCCGGGCCGGTTTGTTTTTTCCTGCAAACAGAATTTCCACTTCATAGGAACGTAGCGGGGAATGATTCTTCAGATAAATGCGGTAATCATAATAACCGTGAAAACTTTCTCCTTCTGTCCGGGCCTGAATATTCACATCGATATCCCCGAAAGAAGTCAGGGCAAAGCTGTTTTTGCAGCAGAAAAGAGAAAGCAGCATCAGAAGTATGACCTCCGGTATTTGAAAGCGGAACCCCGGAACCGGATTCTCTGGTTTTGAAACCCGGTACCCGAAATTTGAACCCGCTCCTCCGGCCCCCCGGTTTTCGGGTCTGCAGTTTGAGACCGGGAAAATATCATCCCCGGGCAGCAGCACCTGCCCGATTTTATCTTTTCTCATTGCACTTCCACATTCCCCGGCAGTCTCATGCCGGTTTCATCCATTGAGGAAAGCAGTTCTCCCAGCACGGCATGGGCATCAATTTTGTCCATACGGGCTTTGTATCCCAAAATAATACGGTGATGCAGGGCATGAACCGCAACTGTTTTCACATCTTCAAAGCCCGCGGTCGGACGGCCGCAGATCAGGGCATAGGCCCTGGCGCTTTCGGCAATTGCAATGGCCGCCCGCGCCGAGGCTCCGAATGAAACATAATTACGGATCATCTCTGTGGCTTCCGGGGAAGCGGGATGGGTGCCGCTGACCAGCCGGGAGATATAACGGGCCACGGGAAGCGGCAGAAACATTTCATCCATGACAGCAAAAAGATATTCCAGATCTTCGGAAGATACTCTTCTTTCCGGTTCCGGCGGATTTCCCCTCCGTCTTTCTGTGATGATTTTTTCCAGTGTTTCCGGTTTCGGTGTTTCCACTGTCAGTTTAAAAAGAAAGCGATCCACCTGGGCTTCGGGCAGGGGATAGGTTCCTTCCAGCTCAATGGGATTCTGGGTGGCCAGCACAAAAAAAGGCGAGGGAAGCTGACGGCTGTTTCCCAGCAGAGTGACAGCCTGCTCCTGCATGGCTTCCAGCAGTGCGGACTGGGTTTTGGGGGAAGCCCGGTTGATTTCATCGGCCAGCAGAATATTAGTAAAAACAGGGCCTTTCTGAAAAACCAGTTTTCTCCGGCCCTCTTCATCTGTCTGCAGGATATGATTCCCCAGAATATCTCCCGGCATGAGATCGGGTGTAAACTGCACTCTTTTATAGTCCAGTCCCAGCAGTTTGGAAAGACTGCGGACCATCAGCGTTTTTCCCACCCCCGGCACACCTTCCAGAAGCACATGACCCCGACTGAGCAAAGCCGTGAGGATCATGCGGTGCGTATTTTCATTTCCCAGGATAATCCGGTCGGTCTCTTCCAAAAGCGCGGATATAATTCCCCCGGCCTGTTCCATCTCCTGCGGTGTCAGGAGTTGCTTTTTCTGCTGCATAATCAGGGCTCCGATGATTCCTTTTCCGAGTTCAGTTTTTTGGTAAATATCTTTCATTAAAATAGCGGTTTCCAGGCTCATCAGGGAAAAACCGCCAGTTTGGAAATCTGCCAAACTTTCAGTTTGGCACTCCTCCGCAGTCTTTCTGAGTGTACAGAAATATATTTGACAGCCCGCCATAGTCCTTTGCAGGTGAACTGATACCCGTTATGGGTTTTGAAATTCTCAAATTCAGACTGTTGTGCTAAAATTCCGGTATCAGTTCATCTGCATATATCTATAAGATTGAAGCAGATAATGCTATGGTTTTTTGTTCCTCCGGACATTGCAAAGATTCCGCCGCCGTAATATACTGATCCAATTTTGGTTTTTCCAAAAACAGACACAAAATCTTATAACATGTCCGCCAAACAGTTGCGGTTGACAGTTGAAGCAAATTTCGTGCCTGGAAAAAGCTAAATTGGAATAGTATATTCGCTTTTTTACAGCGCATATTCTTCCATTTCCAGGTACTCTTCTCTGGTGAGCATCATTTTTTCTGAAAGATTTGCTGTCATGGTTTCCTTCCATGGGGAATTATACCAATCCCGATAAATAACCTTCCATACAAAAGTCCGGCAAATGCTCATTTACTAACGAATCCGATGGCAGATTATTAAATGGGATTGGTATTACTCTGCTTGGGAATGAGTCTGAAATAACCTTCTCATTTCATTCAGCAGACCCGTTGAAAGACATCTGTTCCGATTTTCAAACGGGAAAGTTATCTCGTACCAGCTCCTTAAGGAAACGGCATTGACGCTGTGTCATTTGACTTTTTACCCGCTCATCAGATATGATATAAAAGAGAAGGCAGAATATCAATATATGTTTGATATTTTTTGCCGGAAAATGATAATGCTCCCCTGAAAAGTCCGGAATTCCGCTTCTGCCGGATTCCGGAGTTTTCAGTCCCCTGCGGACTCCGGTTTTGGCAGGAGTGACGGTTTTTCAGCTTTTTGGGGATACATCGGATCGCAGGTTCCGGAAACAGACAGGAAAGCATTATTGATGAACCTGTAAAAAGTCAGATTTTTGAAAATCGCTGTTAATAAAATCAGTATATTAATGTGTGTCAAAACCTGATTTTCCGACTTTTTACGAGATCATCATTATTTACTTTTGATAAAAAACGCTGTATGTTTGCCAGAATAATGACAGCTGCCGGGCATTCATGCAGCAGAAAAAAACATCCCCGTTCTTTTGCGCCAAGGGAGAACAGCCGTGTATCTGGCAAGAAAAAAAATCAGCGGTGAAATCTGTTATTTCATCAGAGAATCCTGTCCGGGAAATCCCTATCCTCTCACCCGGGATCTCTTTGATCTGGGGAAAAATCCCGCGGAATATATTATTTATCCGGGGGGAAATGCCTATTACTTCGATGATATAATCGAAGACCGTCTTGCAGAACTGGGGGTATGTTTTCAGGAAGAAGAACTGGATGATATTTTCTGGCCCTTCCTGCATCATGAAATCCGCAGGGCCCATGAATATTTCCGTAACCGGGGGCAGTATCATAAAGAAAAAACAGCGGAAAAAATCAGCCCCTCTTCCCACTTCCATCTTTTTGACCGGCGCAGAATCCATTATTTAAAATACGCACAGATGGATCAGGGGCAAATTGGCAATGTATCGCCCAAACTTTTTCAGGTTCTCCGGGGAAAATCCAGGGATGAAATAGAGCAGTATTTTATGGATGCGGAACGGGTACTCAGAGAGCGGGAGTATAAAAATTATGTTTATGTGATATTTGATCTGCAAAAGCATTTTCCGCAGCATTTTGCCAAAACCATGCCCCAGGGTCTGGATCAGAATCAGGTGGATGACTGTTTTATCCGGGAAATCTGCCGCCTTTGCGAAGACAGCCGTTTCTGGATGGGGATGGAAAGCCGCGGAATTCCCAATGAGTATCTTGCGCGCTATCTGTACATGTTTTTTGATAATGATTACGGACGCAGCACCTATCTGGAGGAAATGATTCAGAACTGGATCAACAGCAAAAGGGATTTTATCCCCCCGCAGAAAAGAAGAACTGTCAGTATGCGGGAAGCCGTTACAATCCTCGGTGTAACAGAAAGTGAGCTGCGCGGGATGAACAAAAGGGAACTGACCCGGCTGTACCGGCGCAAAGCACGGGATATGCATCCGGATCAGGGCGGGGATCATGAAGCCTTTATCCGCCTGACCGAAGTGTATCATGAAATGCGGGATCGGAAAAAATAATATTCGGAAAAAGAAGGTCAATGTCATTGACGTAAGACTCCCCTCCCACCGGGGGAGGGGAATACTCTGCTTACGTCAGTGACATTGAAAAGAAGGTGGCAGAATGGGCCTGCTGGACAATCTGAAAAAAGTCAAAAGCCGCTATTACATGGAAGCCATTGCCGCGGGCTGTGCGATGGTGGCATTTGCCGACGGCATTGTGCGGCCCGAAGAAGTGGATAAACTGCTGGAATATGTCCGGATGGATGAAAATCTGAAAGTATTTGATTCTCTGGAAATTATTGAAACATTCGAGCAGTATATTCAGCAGTTCGGATTTGATTTTCAAATTGGAAAAGAAATGGCGCTCAAAGCCATCCGGAAAGTGGACAGGAATACCGAGGAAGCCCGTCTGCTGATTCTGGTCTGCTGTGCCATCGGTTCCGCGGACGGTGAATTTGATAATAATCAGCGACTTGTCGTTCGGGAAATCTGCCGGGTGCTGGGAATGGATCACAGACGTTTTCATCTGAATTTACAGGCCCCCTCCCCCGAAGATTTCCCCAGGGCCAAAAAATCCCGCCCCAAAAGGAGTCTGCCCCGCAATATCCCCGAATGGATGAAAAACCCGCCGAAAATTCCGGCATCTTCCCCCAAACCGCCGCGGCTTCCGGATACCGGTATTCCGGACTGGATGAAAGATCCGCCCCGTCCGGAAAAGCAGGGCAAAACACAGGAAAATCTTCCTGAATGGATGAAACATCCCCCCCAAATCAGAAAAGTCACCGAATCGGAAAAGAACATGCCGGAGTGGATGAAAGATCCGCCGCATCAGCCGGATGATCCGAATCAGAAGGTCAGTCTGCCGGAATGGATGCGCAATCCGCCGAAAACAGATCCCCCCGCAGGTCAAAAGGATAAAGAGCCGGAACATATGCCGGAGTGGATGAAAGAACCGCGGCAAATACCGGCATCAGACAAAAAGGGGGATGCGGATATTCCGGAGTGGATGGAAAAACAGTAAGATCCCGGTTTTCAGATGAAGCATTGGCAGCGGGTCAAATGGACTGATGAATCAGATGTATGACTGCGGGGGCTATTGCATACGTCCCGGCAGGGGGAAATCAGTCTTTTCGGCCACCACCGAAGCATTGTGATTCGGGGGCATGTCCGAATTTATGAATATTCCGGGTAAAAAGGCGGCAGCAGGGAATTGAAAAAATGCAGGGGCAGATGGAAAACAGTCGCTGCAGAAAAGGGGAAGGGGGATGCAGCAGAACCCTTATTCGGAGGAACCGTCCAGATCGAATATATGACCATGCAGGTAGTTTTTGGTTTTATATTTGGTGATCTTCATCAGTTTCTGCGTAATTTTCCCCATTTTATCAACCTGTTCTCTGATTTTGTTGATTTTATCGTACAAAGGATCCTCGGGGCTGACCTCCATGAGCAGGAGTTCTGAAAAGCCCATAATGCTCTGCAGGGGCTGATTCATTTCATGGCATACGGTACCGGCCATGAGCAGCACCCCCTGCAGTTTGCGCTGCTGCGTAAGTTCAATATGGGTATTGACCCGGGTGAGCAGCTCAATGGAATTAAAGGGTTTGACCACATAATCCACCGCCCCGCATTCAAAGCCCTTTACCACATCTTCGGTTTCGGTTTTGGCTGTCAGGAAAATAATGGGAATATCTTTTGTTTCCGGCGTATTCTTCAGTTCTGTGCAGGTTTCAAATCCGTCCATTTCCGGCATCATAATATCCAGCAGAATCAGATCCGGAATGATTTTTTTCACGGCTTTCAGTGCCTGTAAACCGTTTTGCGCAACAACTATCTGATAACCGGACTGCTTTAAAACAGTTCCCAGTACCTGAAGATTTTTCGGATTGTCATCCACTATCAAAACACATGCTTCTGTTTTTTTCATTCTGTCCCGTCCTTTTTCTCCGGAAAAATATTTCCGGCATTCGGAATATTCATCGGTGGCAGACCCGCCCCGGTCATCCGGATAATTCCGTCTCCCTCCTGAAAAAATGCACAGTCCCTTTTGCAACAGTTCGGTAAAAAAATCGGCATGAATAATTTCAGTAAGTTATAAGACTCATACAAACAATCTGGATTTAATGATTTCAGATACTTATATTTTTATGCTCTGCAAATCAGAAAAAATTACCGAACCATTGTTTTGCTATATTCATCCAAATTCTGCCCTTCCGTCAGGAAAATGTGTTTTGAGTCATAAATTGCTCACTGCGAACCCATAAAAACAGGGCAATGAACTATCGTAATTCCACGCATCCGCAATGCAGCAAAGGATCAATATTCCAGTCCCGCATAAGCTCCTCTGCGGTGAGAACCGTCAGGGGAATTCCCATGCTGCGGCAGGACTCATACCAGTTGTTCCGGTGCTGTTCCAGCCTGTCCTGATACTGTTTCTGCCCGGCATCATCAAAAAAAAGTTCACGGATTTCCCCGCTTTCCGCATCTTTGATCCGCACATTGCCGTAAAAAGAAGGGCGGAGATCCGTTTCGGACAGAATCTGGATAACAGACAGGGCTGCTGCTCCGCCGACCAGCCGGGATAATACTGCAGCCGGTTCCCCGGGAAAGAGCAGATCGCTGATCAGAATACGGATACTCCGGTTCCGCCAGCGGGGGGGCAGAATGGAAAGTTCTTCCGGCAGGGGCAGACGGGAGGAAAAGGAAATTCCCTGCCATGCCGAAGCCGGTTCCCGGCTGTTTTCCACCGGGTGGCAGCCGCCCAGAGTCATCCATGCGCGGCAGGAACATTTGGCGTTCCGGGCTGCCGTCCCCAGCAGAGAAGCCAGTCGGAGAGCCGCCCCGGCTTTGCTTTCCGTATTCATGGAACGGGAAGTGTCTATCAGGATATCCGCATGGGGTTCATTTTCTTCCCGGAAAAGTTTTACAAGCAGTCTGTCACTTCTGCCGTATGCGCCCCAGTCAATCCGCCGCAGATCATCTCCGGGCTGATAATCCCGGAAATCCCGGAAATCCAAAGATGCTCCCGCTGCATGTCCGATCTGCTGCCCCTGTCTGCCGGAAAATATCTCCGGAGGAATTCTGAGACGGTAAGTCATACCGTGCTGCTCTCCTTCCAGCAGGTATTTATGATACGCATTCATGTTTATTCTTCATTGATTTCTGTTCTCTTTCCCGCAGGGGCATACTGCAGTGCACTCTTATAGTGGTTAAGATAATTATTTTGGGCAGGCCGGGGTGAACGCAGTGAACCCCGGCATCCTGAATCTGCTGGGGTCCGTTCCTCAGCCCAACCTGCAGGAAACCCAAAAATATTTTCTTAAACACTATAGAACCCGGGCGGGAGAGTGAACTGAGAACTGCCTGTTATTCCTGCTTTATTTCTCATCTTCCTGGGTACAGAAATATTCAATGGTTTTCTGCGCGCAGGTACGGCAGTAACCCAGTTTGTTGAGCATGGTGTCCACCATGCGGTCATAGAGTTTCTGGTTTTCCTCATTGGTACGGTTGGCCAGCGCGCCGATAAGACTCCCGGCCCCGGCAATGTCGGATTTAAGGCGCACATCGGTCACGGCTTTGACCAGCTCCAGATTGTCCATGAAATCATAATCCGGATCAACGGAAATTTTCTGACCGTAAATCTTGCGGATGGATGTCCGGAAACTTTCCCGCTGTTCCGTGGTTTTCAGCCCCAGTCTTTCCTCCACACTCTGGATATAGCGTTCATCAATTTTCAGGGCACGGAGTTCCCCGGTCTGGGGATCTTTATATTTCCACATTTTATCCGGGCCCAAATTTTCCGCATCAATGCCGATAATCATATTTACATAGTTCATCACATCCTTGCGGATGGCCAGAGGTTCATCCATATAGGCATTGAACATTTCGGTCATGATGCGTTCCCGGTACAGCCCCTTCGCGGTTTTGATATCTTCCAGATATTTGGTACGGTCATTGGCTTCGGAAACATAATCCAGAATAACCCGTTCCATTGTTTTGAAAATATCATAGGCAAACATGCACTGCCCCTCATTGGTTTCGGAACTTTCAATGAGCAGCTGCAGTGCCCTGCCCAGGTTCCGCTGTCCCATTCCTTTCTGACCGAAACGTTTGACAATGTCCGGATTCTGGTTCAGGGTATCAATAACCTCGGCCAGGGTTTTGATACTTTTCTCCCCTGCCACTTCCCCTGCCGAAAGTTTCATGGTTTCCACGGGTGTCAGTTTTTCAGAATAGGGAAGACGGGTGAGGACAACCGACACCGAGGCCGCATAATTGAGATTGGGATCCTGGTGCAGACTTTCCCGGTTGATGGTGGTTCTGGCCTCACTGCCGATGGTATAGGCGGTAAGTTCCTTTTGCAGTTTGTAGTTGGTATTGTGGGAAACATAACAGATACGGCAGCGATCCACAATGGGGGCCTCTTCTTTTTCAGCAAGAAAACGGTTGAATTCCGAGTTATTGCTGGTGGCAATAATCAGGGTGTCAATGGGCCATTTGAATCCGTCAATCTCAATATTACGGTTCTGAATCACCCCCAGATAGACCTGCACCAGGTCTTTTTTGTTTTTATAGATTTCATCACTGAAATGAATACCGCCCCCGGCCACCCGTGCCAGGGCACCGCGGCGCAGATCGAAACGGTAGGGGTTGTTGGTGTCGGTAATATGCAAAAGCCGCTGTATGGATTCTTCTCCCAGCAGGTCCACGGCTGAAGAGGTGATTTTGTCTTTGGCCGGATATTTTCCGGTAATGGTTCCCAGGCTTTCCATAAGAGGCACAGGCATCACTTCGACAAATGCAAACATTTTCTCCAGATCACCGTCACAGTAGTTGCGGATGTCATTCCAGATATAACCGCTGCACGCGCCCAGAGGACGGTAATCATCATAGATTTTTTCCAACTGTGCTTCCGTAAAACCCGTTTCTTTGGCCAGCCATGTTCTGGTTTCATCGGGATCATCAAAAAGATTCATGGCCAGTACCATAGGGTCCTCATAGGTCTGGGATTCAATCACTTTAATTCTGCCGTAAGTTTCCAGCTTTTCAATATCTTTAAATTTAAAAGAATATTTCCGGTTTTCGGGTTTGGAGAGGAAAGAGCGGTATTTATTGCAGAGAAAATCCACCAGAAAAGTTTTACCGTTTCCCGGTTCCCCCACCAGCACATAGGCCATTTCTTTGGAAGAACCGCCTTCGGCCGCATCCTTGACATAAGAAACAAAACTGTTGATTTCATCATACATGCCGATGACATGTTTTTTCCCTTCCCGGAAGATACTGAAATCATAGGTTGTCTTTCCGTTTACCACCACTTTCCGGATTTCGTTTTCCAGAATCATCCGGGCCACACCCTGAAAAGCATTCTCAAAACAGAGACTGCCTTCCCTTACCGCCTGCATATGTGCGCGCAGTGTTCCTTTTTTATTGTCACTCATTTTTTATCTCCCCCTGTAGTGCATTGTCAATTTTGAATCTGTGACTCCGGTTCCGCTGAAAAACCGGATTTTTTGAAAAAAACCGGTTTTTTAACCCGTAATTTCAAAGTTGACAGAGCAGTAGTCTGATACGAACGGATTGTCAGAAAATGATTGCGTAAGTAAGACTGTTCCGATCCGCTGCCCCCTGCCGGTAAATAGAACTCAAGTTGCTGCCTATAAACGTAAGTTACTGATTTTTCGTTCCGGTAACTTTTGAGTATCCTGCAGCTGTCTGATTTTTGGCTGCTGCCCCGATAGGTGGCAGCGTGGGTTAAATATAAAAATCAGGAGAGCGGAGAAATGCTTCCGGACTTCTCCTTCCGACGGTGATGATACTGCTGATTTGCCGGAATTCTTATTTTCCGACTGAAAGAATTCATGTGCTTTTGCATAGTATAACAAGTCAGCATTCTATTGCAACAGGAAAGGATTTTCCGGAACAGTTTGCTGAGAAAAACAGTTTCTTACAAAGGACAGGGAACCCAGTCCAGTCCGCTGCTTTCATCCAGACCGCACATAATATTCATATTCTGCACAGCCTGACCCGCCGCGCCTTTGACCAGATTGTCAATGGCAGAAACCAGAATCAGCCGCTTTCCATGTATTTTACACCCGATATCACAAAAATTACTGCTTCGCACATGCAGTGTATTGGGGATTTTTCCTTCAGGCAGGATGCGGACAAACTGTCTGCCCTGATAAAAATGCTGCAGACATTCCCGGATTTCCGCTTCTTTGGCAGTCCTGGCAAGATTTGCGTATCCTGTTGTCAGCATTCCCCGGCTCATGGGCAGCAGATGGGGAACAAAAGTAATGGAAACCTCTTTTCCGGATTCCCGGCTCAGGACTTCATCCATTTCGGGATTATGACGGTGCGCTGCCACTTTATAGGGTTTGAAGGATTCTGCCACTTCACTGTAAAGGGATGTCACGGAAGGGGATCGCCCCGCACCGCTGACCCCGGATTTGGAATCACAGATAATCGTTTCCGTGTCAATCAGATTTTCCCGGATAAGGGGAATCAGGGGCAGCAGCACGCTGGTGGGATAACAGCCCGGATTGCCGATAATATCCGCAGACTGTATTTCTTCCCTGTAAATTTCACTCAGTCCGTAAGCAGCTTTTTCCGACAGTTCTTTTGCACAATGGGGCTGATATGCGGATTCATACCGCTTTACATCCCGGAAGCGGAAATCTGCCGACAGGTCCACCACCCGTTTTCCCTTTTTCAGCAGTTCCGGCACAATTTCCATAGGCAGTTTATGGGGAAGGGCAGTAAAAATAATATCCGCCTTTTCACAGATGTCCTCTGTCCGGAAACTTTCGCAAAGCATATCCGCAATGCCGTACAATGCAGGATATATGTCACTGAAGGCTGTCCCGGCATACTGCCGGGACGTAATCACGGATAATTCGGCTTCCGGATGTCCCTGTAATATCCGCACCAGTTCTGCCCCTGCATAACCTGTAGCCCCGACCACGCCGACCCGAATCATAGAACCCTCCCTGTATGAATGTTGAATGTTGAATGTTAATGTTACATTTTAACTCAAGTTGCTGCCTATAAACGTAAGTTACTGATTTTTCGTTCCGGTAACTTTTGGGTATCCTGTAACCGGTTGATTTTCGTTTGTCGTTTCAATAGGTGGCAACTTGGGGTAAATTTTAATGTTGAATGTTATTAGTGATTTCCCAATAAACGGTCATGGTTTACATTCACAGCGAAACATGAAAGCTGCGCGGAGTGCGAAAAATAAGGCCGAAGCCGGTTTTTCGCAGACACTTTCATATAAACCGCCATGGTACGCAGTCACAGGGAGCACTGCCAAAATTCCGCTCCGGTTCGGCACTCCTGCCGCAGTCTTTCCGATCTGCTGAAATTTATCCTGTTGTTCTTTTTTCTGCTTCAGATTCATCAGAAATCCTTAAAATCATCTTCATCAAAAGGAATCAGATGTTCGGGATCAATATCCTCTTTTTTATCCTTTGATGCGTTTTTCGACTGACCGGAAACAGGGGAGTCTGTTCTTTTTTTATGAAAATCATACTCTTCTTTCAGTGGATTTTCCACCTCTTTTCTTTTTCCGGATTCCCCGGAAAATGATTCACTTTTTTTTCTCCCGTGTATCAGTGCAACCAGTTCCTCCACAAAAGATTTCATCTGCTTGGCCTGCTGTGTCATTTCTTCCGAAGCATAGGCCGACTCTTCGGCATTGTTTGAGCTCTGCTGGGTGATTTTATCTATTTCCCCCATGGACTGTGTGAGTTGATGAATCCCTTCGGCCTGTTCATTGGAAGCCGCGGCAATTTCTCCCAGCAGCTCCCCGACTTTTTCCGCGCTCCGGGCCACTTCTGCAAATGCCTCATTGGTACGGCCCACGATTTCCGAACCGTCATTGATTTTCTGCACAGTTTCCTGAATCAGTGCGGCCGTATTCCTTGCGGCTTCTGCCGAACGCATGGCCAGATTCCGGACTTCATCGGCCACAACAGCAAAACCGGCTCCGGCTTCTCCGGCACGGGCGGCCTCCACCGCAGCATTCAGTGCCAGCAGGTTGGTCTGGAAAGCGATTTCATCTATGGTTTTTACAATTTTGGAAGTATCCTCACTGGCCGAGGATATTTCTTTCATGGAAGAATTCAGTTCATTCATGGAGGTATTGGCCATGCTGACCACCTGATTGGCCTCTTTCATCAGCCGATCCGCCTGGTTGGCATTGTCGGCGTTTTTCTGGGTCATGGTGGACATCTGTTCCAGAGATGCTGCCGTTTCCTCCATGGAGGTTGCCTGCTCTGAAGAACCTTCTGCCAATTGGGTGCTGGAACCGGTTATGGTATTGGCGGCTTCCAGGGTTTTGGAAGATACATCCGTCAGACCGTCGGCCATATTTTCCAGTCTGGCGAAAAGACCGTGCACATCTTTTTTGATAATGAAAATCAGGGATATAAATATCAGTATAATCAGTACAGTACTTACAGGTAGCAGATTGCTTAATAATGCAAGATATTCCGGATTCCCGTCTGCCCCTTTCGCGCAGACAGCCGCAAGGAAAATTGCGATCAGGAACTGCAGGGTAATTCCGACAAAGAGTTTGCTGTAAATTTTCATTTTCCTCCTCACTGTTTATAATGTCTGAAAGATAAAAAAATCGGACTCATGCTGTGTTTCAGGGCTTTTGTAAGTGCATACCGTATTAGTCATCTGAAATAATAACAATACACCCCGGTTCCGGCAGATCATCGGAAACAAGTTTATTTTAAATTATTTCAAAATGATATGATTAATATTGAAAAAGACCCCGGAATCCGGCATGAGCCAATAATTATTGCAATGTGTTTAAAGCATCCCTCAGGACAAGTGCACCGGGATTATCAAAACTGTTTTTCAGCAAAATGCCCTCCGGGTTGGCATCCTCTCCGTAATAACGCCGGTTGGCCGGATGGTCGGTATTGATAATCCGGCCTTCCAGGGAAACACCCGCATACAGACCGTCCGTATTGGAAAAACAGTAAATATCTTTATGAACATTCTGTGAATCTGCTGCCAGACCCGCGCCTTCGGAGCCTATGGCAAAACTGGCATCGGCCCCCAGGGTTACACCTGTCCGGATAGCGGATTCCAGCACCCTGTCATTCATGAGCACCATAATCAGAGAAGTCCGCTGCATACCGATCTGCAGGCCCACACTTCCGCCTCCCATCGCGTAAAAAGCCGGATTTCCCCATTTTCCGTCTGCATCCCTTGCCAGCAGGACTCCTTTTCCGCCTTCTCCCCCGAACAGCACCCCTGCCCGGAAAATCCGCGGATAAATCAGAATACCGCGGGCATTGGCAATCAGTACCGCCAGGGAACGGTTATCCGCATCACCGCACATCACCCTGACAGCAACTGCCGCTGCATCCACCAGTTCCTGCTGTGCATTCTGCCCCTCTTCTCCGGAAAGGTTTTCATTCATGGAAACACATCCGCTTATCAGCACCGGAAACAAGAGCATGAGGCAAATATGCCATCGGATATTTTTCACCATTTTCCTCCTCCTGCATTTTTTTATTATTTCTCCGAATATTTTCTGTATTACATGTATCACTGAAAAAATACAGTAAAATATGAAAATATTCTGCCTGTATGAACCCCGCAGCAAAAAACACTGCACGGCCAGCCCGTTTTTTAATCATCCGAATCCGATAACCCCTTAGTCTGTAATGTAACATTGTCTTTGAGAAAGGAGTGCGAAAATTATTTTTCGCCCGCGCTCCGAAGGAGCGCGGGCGAAAGACCGCTCCGCCCAACTTTCGCACTCCGGGTTTCGCTGAATAAAATACCGAATATAATCAGCATGAAACAATTTTCTCAAAGGGTATGTTACATTACACCCTTAGTCTGTATTATTCATAAACCTTAACAGGTCTCCGAATTATCATGCTTCGGCTGAAAACCGGTATTCAGCATTTGCGTTATTTTCGGGCGACTGCCGGAATGTATGAATAACCCTACAACGTCACTTAGACATATTCCGGAATAATTTGGCAAATCCGGAACTGATTACAGGATAATAATCTGTAACAAAGCATATTTATGAGATTATATCCGGCAATCATTTCTGTCAGTCTGTTCTGCACAGATTTATATCTCATAAAATCCTTTGGAATACGCAAATTTTATGAGACATGGCTAAGTGACGTTGTAGGGATAATGCAGGTTAGAGAGGCATATGAATTTATTAAATCCGAATGTTGATGCATCGGTAAAAAGTCCAAATTTCAAAAATTGCTGTTAATCAAATCAGTAAATTAATATGTATCAAAACCTGATTTTCCGACTTTTTACGAGATCGTCAATGTTCGTTCATGTAAAAAATTATTGAAAAAAATTTAATTTTCAAAGTGTTATAAAGATAATCGAAATGTGGATTCTCAAAGACTATGTTACATTACATGCTTAAACAGTTTCTCAAAAATATAAACCAAATTGCCCATGTACTGCAAATATGACAAGGCATATGAAATACCCTATACAATATATGAAGACATCTGATCAGGCAAGAAAAGAAAGGAAAATTTCAAAAAATCTGTTATTATCTTATGGAAAATCCCGGATAAATATGCTATCCTACCGAAATATAAAATAATCATAAAAAAAGGAGGCGGACTGATGATGAATGCATCTCCCGGACAATCCCGGATTGGCTGGATCGGTACGGGTGTAATGGGGCAGTGGATGTGCCGGCATATTATGAAAAAAGGATATCAGACCACTGTTTTTTCCCGTACAAAGACCAAAGCCCTTCCTTTGCTGGAAGAAGGTGCGCAATGGGCCGACTCCCCGGCAGAAACAGCAGCGGCATCGGATATTATATTCACCATGGTCGGATTTCCCGAAGATGTCCGCAGTGTGTATCTGGGGGAAAAGGGAATTCTTGCCGGAGCAGCCAGCGGAAGTATTCTGGTGGATATGACCACGACCCGGCCCGGCCTGGCGCAGGAAATATATGAAAAAGCAGGAAAAAAAGGCATTTCATCCATTGATGCCCCGGTTTCCGGCGGAGATGTGGGCGCGAAAAATGCACAACTCTCCATTATGGCGGGCGGGGATACAGATGCCCTGAACGCTGTCATGCCGCTTTTGCAGGCAATGGGGAAAAAAATTGTGCATCAGGGAAAAGCCGGAGCAGGGCAGCATACCAAAATGTGCAACCAGATTGTCATTGCAGGGGCCATGATCGGCATGTGCGAATCTCTGCTGTATGCGCATAAGGCCGGACTGGAGCCGGAAATCATGCTTTCTTCGGTTTCCGGCGGTGCTGCTGCCTGCTGGGCTCTGGATAATCTGGCCCCCAGAATCCTGAAACGGGAATTTCACAGCGGTTTTTTTGTCCGCCATTTTGTAAAAGATATGGGCATAGCACTGGAAGAAGCCAGGAAGATGAACCTGTGCATACCCGGGCTGGCACTGGTGGAACAGCTGTATCAGTCCCTTTTGGCAATGGGCGGGGGGGAGATGGGAACCCAGGCTCTGATGCTGGCATTGGAAAAAATAAACTGCATAAAAGAGCATGACTGAGCCTCTGTTTTAAAAATATCGGGTTTAAAAATATCGGTTTAAAAATATCAGACCGGTCTGAAATCAGGGAATAGGGAAGATTGTAAGGGACGGAATGCGGAAAATATCCTGGGGATTAAAATCTTGCACCGGATGCAAAAAATCCGGTGCAACGGTTTTTTTAAAACAACTTCTGAAAGCAGGGGGAAATATACGTCTATTTTTCCCTGCAGCATGAAAAAATATTGACAAAATATTTTTAATATTATAAATAGAACAATTTCAAAGCTTGAAGAAGCGGGCATAGCTCAGTTGGTAGAGTACAAGCTTCCCAAGCTTGGTGTCGCGAGTTCGAATCTCGTTGCCCGCTCCATTTTTATTTGAACGGTTTTCAGAAAACAGCTTTCGCGCAGGTATTGCCGCAATGCGAAATCTGTTTTCCGAAAAGGCTGTATGTCCGCCTTTACATCAGGGTAGACCTTATTCGCTTTTGCTTGTATCGGAGTCAGGATTTCATATTTCTTACGCTTTCCGCAAGAGTTATTGTTTATGATAAATAATTAATTGTTTTCTACATCCGGTTGAAAGGTCTATTTGTATACAAAGAACGGGCGGCAGCCCGTTTTTTATTTTCCGGAACAGGTGCAGGAGTCATGAAATCCGACAGATACAGACCCGACAAAGACAAATCGGGAAAAAAAATACCGTACAGCGGTTCTCCTGAGAAAGACAGCCGCATGATCACACGGGTAAAGGCACTGGCCGAACCGCTTTGCGCATCTGAAGGAACAGAGCTGGTTCAGGTGGAATATCAGCGTGAAGCCCGGGGCAGAGTGCTTCGTCTGTATATTGACAGACCCGGCGGGGTAAATCTGGATGACTGCGCTTCCATCAGTCGCCAGATAGGGGATTTGCTGGATGTGGAACTGGAACAGAAAGCGACCTACCACCTGGAAGTTTCCTCTCCCGGCCCGAACCGCCCGCTGGGGAAAAAGGCTGATTATGATAAATTCAAAGGAAATAAGGTGAAAATCAGTATTTCAGAACCTCTGGACGGAAAAAAACAGTTTCAGGGGATCCTCGGCGGTATGAAAGATGGAAAGGTATTGCTTCTGAAAGGGGAAAATACCATGGAGATTCCCTATGAGAAGATTATCCGGGCGCGACTTGTCAATTATAAGGGAGAAAACAAATGCTGATTACAGATATAAAACGGGTGATTGAACAGGTTGGCCGGGATAAGGGCATTGATACCGATGTGCTGGTCAGGGCACTGGAAGAAGCATTGAAATCCGCCGCCAGAAAAAGGTATGGAAACCGGATAGATATTGATGTTCAGTATAATGAGGAACTGGGAGAGATCGAAGTTTTCCAGTTTAAAGAAGTGGTCGAGGAAATCATTGATCCGGATATGCAGATTACGCTGAAAGAAGGTCTGAAACTGGACCCCGAATGCGAAATCGGTGACTGTCTCGGCACCAAAATGGATACCCGGAAATTCGGCAGAATCGCGGCACAGTCTGCCAAACAGGTCATCATACAGAAAATGAAAGACGCGGAACGGGATGCTGTTTACAGCAATTTCATTAACCGCAAGGGAGAAATTATCAACGGCATTGTTCAGCGTTTTGAACGGGGCAGCATTATTGTCAATCTGGGACAGGCCGATGCGGTTCTGCCGCACCGGGAGCAGTTGCCCAAGGACAACTACCGCCGGGGAGACCGCATCCGCGCGTATATTGCAGATGTAAAAAACGATGGGCACGGTCCGCAGATTATTCTTTCCCGGACGCATCCGGATTTTCTTATATCCCTTTTCAAAACAGAGGTGCCGGAAATCAGTGAGGGGCTGGTCAGCATTGTCGGTGCATCCCGCGAGCCGGGAGTCCGCGCCAAAATATCCGTTTCTTCCGCAGATTCGGATATTGACCCGGTCGGCGCATGTGTCGGCATGAAAGGCAGCCGGGTTCAGAATGTTGTGCAGGAACTGCGGGGGGAAAAAATTGATATTATCCCCTGGCATGTGGATGCGGCCAAATTTGTCTGCAATGCACTGGCACCGGCTGAAATATCCAGGGTTATTATTGATGAAGAACACCGTTCCATGGAAGTCATTGTTCCCGACGAATTTTTATCGGTTTCCATCGGGAAAAAAGGCCAGAATGTCCGCCTTGCATCCAAGCTGACGCAATGGCGTCTGGATGTAAAAAGCGAAAGTCAGTACAGCCGCACCATGAAAGAAGGTTATGAATCCCTTACAGCTTTGCCCGGAGTAGACATCGCACTGGCAGATGCTTTGTATGAAAAAGGTTTTTTCTCCGCAGAAGAAATCAGCAAAAGTACGGTGGAAGATCTGATGAATATCCGGAGCCTGCAGGAAGAAGACGCATTAAAGCTGATTCGGGCATCCGAAGAATATATGGAAACAGGCAGATCCGCAGAGGAAGATATCGCCGAAGAAACAGCCGCGGAAGCAGCCAGAGACCTGTCCGCAGGGGAAGACAGCACCGAAGAGACAGCCGCGGAAGCAGTCAGAGACCTGTCCGAAGGGGAAGACAGCACCGAAGAGACAGCCGCGGAAGCAGCCAGAGACCTGTCCGCAGGGGAAGACAGCACCGAAGAGACAGCCGCGGAAGCAGTCAGAGACCTGTCCGCAGGGGAAGACAGCACCGAAGAGACAGCCGCGGAAGCAGTCAGAGACCTGTCCGCAGGGGAAGACATCGCCGAAGAGACAGCAGCGGAAGCAGCCAGAGACCTGTCCGCAGGGGAAGATATCGCCGAAGAGACAGCCGCGGAAGCAGTCAGAGACCTGTCCGCAGGGGAAGATATCGCCGAAGAGACAGCCGCGGAAACAGTCAGAGACCTGTCCGCAGGGGAAGACAGCGCGCCGGAAAATCCGGACAGGACAGAAGCAGACGGATCTGAAGAAAGCGGAGAAAAGGAAGACTTTTCCACTGTTGCGGAAGAAGAAAATGCCCCGACTGTAATAGCGGAAACAGAAAGGGAAGAGACAGAAGAAATACCGGAAGAGATAAATGGCAGCACCGGTACAGCAGCATCTCCCTCTCCCGAAAACAGGAAAGATATTCCGGAGGAACCGGACAGTAATGATACAGTGCAAATGCAGATATCAGAAACAGCAGTGCAGGGTGAGATTTCATAACAGAAGCATTGAAAAACCGGAAACAGCGGACGGGGACAGTACAGAAAGAGAAGCAGAATAATCATTCCGGATTGTTATAATAATATATTCCGGAAACAGTAATCATTGCCGATAACAGGACAACCCCATGCGGTTGATATAAAACATGAGGGCCCGGGCATGTTTTTCAATAATTCCTGAGATAGAAACAAGGGGGGACAGATGGCAAAAATCAGAGTATATGAACTTGCCAAGGAGTTGAATATGAAGAATAAAGCACTCCTTGACAAGTTGGCAAAGATGGATATCAGTGTAAGCAGTCATATGACTTCTCTTGATAAAGATGTGGCTGCGAAAATAAAAGCGGATATCGGAGGTAAAAAAGGGGAAGACACAAAAACATCCCGCACAAAACCGACAGTGATCCGGAAACGAAGGAAACGTGCAAGTGAAAAAAATGTGCAGAATAAAGAAATAAAAAGCAGCCCGGATAAAAAAACGGCAGAAAAATCTTCTGCCCCCCCCCCCTCCCCAAAAGAAACTGCCCCGGAGGAAAGCAAAGCGGAAGAAAAACATGCGGCAGGAAAAAACGCGGACGCGGATAAAACCGTGGAAAAAGAAAAGACATCGGTAAAGAAAAAAACACCCGAAAAAGAACAAAGTGCCCCCCCTGCCAGGGAAAACAGGAAAAAAGCAAAAGACGGTGATAAAGCAGAAGATGCTGAAAATGCAGAAAAAAACGCCGGAAAAAAAGTAAAGAAAAAAAGAAAAAGAAAGAAAAAGAAAGAAAAAGATACACCTGCAAAGATTATCAAACTGCCCCCCAAACCTCCGGAAACGGTTCCGAAAGCCGAGGAAAAACAGGCGGCAGATACCGGAAAAGATACGGCAGCGGCCGCAGTAAAAACAGGCAGCAGCAACGAAGCGAAAGGGGAAGCGGGCGAATCGCAGGAGGATACGCAGTCAGCGGCTTCCCGGAAAAAGAAAAGTCGGAAAAAAGGTGTGACTCCGGATGCTGTGAAAGGGGAGGATGAAAAGGAAAACCGCTGGGCCAAAAAGAAAATTTCTTTTAAACGCAAAGAAGTGGTAGAAGGTGCTGCTCTTTACAGCGGAAAAGGCAGAAAAGGAAAACGGACAAAAGGCAAAAGCGTGAAACTGCAGAAAACGCAGATTACAACACCCAAGGCCATTAAACGGCGTATCCGCATTGATGATACCATTGTCCTGGCTGATCTGGCCAAACGCATGGGCATTAAAGCCAGTGAAATGATTGTGAAACTGATGAAGCAGGGCGTAATGGTCACCGTGAACCAGACCATTGATTTTGACACCGCCGCACTGGTGGCTTCCGAATTCGGATATGAAGTGGAAAAAGCCGCATTTGCCGAAGATGCCATCCTGAAAATAGAAGAAAGCGATGATCCGGAAAAAATGACCGGCAGACCTCCGGTAGTCACCATTATGGGGCATGTGGATCACGGAAAGACCTCTTTACTGGATGTTATCCGCAAGACCCGGATTACCGAAATCGAAGCAGGCGGAATTACCCAGCATATCGGAGCCTACAGCGTTTCTACCGAACGGGGACTGATTACCTTTCTTGACACTCCCGGGCATGAGGCTTTTACCTCCATGCGGGCACGGGGCGCGACCGTTACAGACATCGTGGTTCTGGTAGTTGCCGCGGATGACGGTGTAATGCCCCAGACAATTGAAGCCATCAATCATGCCAAAGTAGCCGGTGTTCCGATTATTGTGGCCGTAAACAAAATGGACAAAGCCGGAGCGGATCCGGACAGGATTCAGCGAGAACTGTCCGAACAGGGGCTGATGTCCGAAGACTGGGGCGGAGACACCATTTTTGTAAAAGTTTCGGCCAAAAAAAATACGGGCATAGACGAACTGCTGGAAATGATACTCTTACAGGCCGAAGTGCTGGAACTGCAGGCCAATCCGGATAAACATGCCAGAGGTTATGTGGTGGAATCCAAGCTGGATTCCGGCAGAGGACCTGTTGCCACCGTTCTCATACAGGAAGGAACACTGCGCGCCGGAGCCCCCATTGTCTGCGGTGTGCATCACGGAAAAATCCGTGCCATGCTCAACGATATCGGACAGCAGGTGGATGCGGCAGGCCCTTCCGAACCGGTGGAAATCCTCGGTCTGTCGGGTGTTCCCAATTCCGGGGATGAAATGATCGTGCTGGATGATGACAAAAGTGCCAAGCAGGTCAGTGAACACCGTCTCCAGAAACAGCGGGCTCTGGAACTGGCCAAAACCAGCCGTATCAGCCTGGAAAAACTTTTTGAGCGGATGCAGCAGGGAGAGATGAAGGACCTCAATATCATTGTCAAAGCCGATGTACACGGTTCCATTGAGGCCCTGAACGAATCTCTGGTAAAACTCTCCAATGAGGAAGTGACCATCCGGATTATTCATTCCGCCACCGGAACGGTTTCCGAATCCGATATTTCCCTGGCTGCCGTATCCGATGCCATTATTATCGGTTTTAATGTCCGGCCCGGTGCCAAAATTCAGGCCATGGCAAACGAAGAACATGTGGATATGCGTTTTTATAACGTAATCTACAATGTCATCAAGGATGTAAAAGATGCCATCGTGGGCATGATGGAATCCAAATTTGAAGAACGGATTATGGGCATGGCCGAAGTCCGCCAGGTATTCCATGTGCCGAAAATCGGCTCGGTGGCCGGTTCTTATGTCACAGACGGAAAAATCCAGCGGGGACTGAAACTCCGGCTGATTCGCGACGGAGTGATTGTGCATGAAGGCAATATTTCCTCCCTCCGCCGTTTCAAAGATGATGTGAAAGAAGTGCAGAACGGATACGAATGCGGTATCGGCATTGAAAATTATAATGACATCAAAGTCGGCGATGTCTTTGAATGCTTCTATCTGGAAGAAATCCGGCCGGAAATACAGTGACGCAGGGACAGTGAACAGTGTTCATAATAATTTACCAACAGGCAACTGTTCACAGGCAACTGTTCACAGGCAACTGTTCACAGGCAACTGTTCACTGTTCACTGGTGACAGGCAACTGACAACTGTTCACTGATAATTGAAAAATATGGTTGTAGGTATTGGTATCATAATATTCAGACTGCATGACTGTCATTCCCTCAAGGGAAAGCGCAAAATTGTCAAATCTGTCGTGGGTCGTCTGCAAAATCATTTTAATGCTTCGGTTGCAGAAGTGGGGCGCAATGATGTTCATGACCGGGCCGAAGTGGGTTTTTCCCTGGTGGGAAACGAACGCGCAGCGGTAAACTCTAAAATTGACAAAATATTCAATATGGCAGAATCTTTGGGACTTGCGGAAATCATTGATACCGAAATGGAGATTATCAATATATGAAACCATATACACGGGCCGACCGGGTCGGGGGACTGATCCGGGAAGTACTGGCTGATATTCTGCGGAAAAATATTAAGGATCCCCGTCTGCATCTGACCACTGTCACCGGAGTGAAAATGTCTTCTGACCTGAAACTGGCAAAGATTTATTTTTCCGTATCCGGCGGAAAAGACCGTATTGTATCGGTACAAAAGGGATTTGAAAGTGCCGGAGGATTTATCAAAAGAACTCTTGCAGGTGAACTGAATCTGCGATATATGCCTGAACTCCGGTTTTATTATGATGAATCTTTTGATTACGGGGATCATATCAACAAACTGCTCAAAAAAATCAATACGGAAGATGGAAAAGATCATCAGGCAATTGAAAGGGAGTAAGCGGGTTTTCATTGCCTCCCATATCAATCCGGACGGTGATGCCATCGGCTCTCTGATTGCCACGGCACTGGCTCTGGATGCATTGGGAAAAAAGGTTTGCATGTACAACGAAAGCCCCATCCCCGCTGTTTACCGTTTTCTTCCGGATGCAAACCGTATTGTTCGGGCGATACCCCGAACTGAAAATCTGAGAGATTATGATACGGCTGTGATCCTGGATTGCGGAAATCTCGCAAGAATCGGAAGCATTGCTGAAAATATAAACCGCATCCCGGTACTCGTGAATATTGATCACCATGCCACCAATAATGCCTTCGGTAATTTACACTGTGTGGACACTGCTGCATGTGCCACATCGGAAATTATTTACCGGATTGTCCGAAAAATGAATATCCCTGTCAGCAAGGCAATGGCAACTGCCATTTATACCGGTATTTTTACCGATACCGGCTCCTTCCGTTTTGCCAATACCAATAAAGCAGCCTTTGCCATCTGCGATGAGATGGTCGAAAAAGGGGTGGAACCCTATACCGTTGCCCAGCATCTTTACGGAACCTATTCTCTGGGAAGAATCAAACTGCTCAACCTGGCCCTGGATTCTATTGAGCTGCTCCTCAACGGAGAACTGTCTTTCATGACCCTGACAAAGGATATGATGGAAGAAACCGGCACACAGCCTGAAGATGTGGACGGCATGATTCATTATGCCAAACGGATTGAAGATGTAAAAGTGGCCGTTCTGATTCAGGAAACCCATAACGGTTTGAAAAACGGAAGCGGCAGAAGCTGTTTCCATGTCAGCCTGCGTTCGGACGGCAGTGTGGATGTTGCAGCACTGGCAACGGCCTTCGGCGGCGGCGGGCATCATCGGGCAGCGGGGTTCAGCTCGGAAGTTTCCCTGCGGGAACTCAAAGGCGGAATTATCCGCTGGCTGCAGAATGCTGCAAACAGGGCGGGGATACCATGCTGAACGGTATTCTGCTCATGGACAAACCCGAAGGGATGAGTTCCGCACAACTGACTGCACGGGTAAAAAAAATCAGCGGGGCATCCAAAGCCGGACATGCCGGTACACTGGATCCTTTTGCCAGCGGCCTGATAATCTGCTGCCTGAACCGGGCCACGAAACTCTCCACTTTTTTTCTGCACGGTGAAAAAAGTTATGAGGCCGTTCTCCGCATGGGGATTGAGACGGACACCCAGGATCGGACAGGAGAAATAAGGGCCCGCAGCGCGCCGGGCAGTTTTTCAGCGCAGGAACTGGAAAGGGTTTTCCGCAGTTTTGCCGGAACCATCCGGCAGATTCCGCCAGCTTATTCCGCGCTGAAACACAGGGGGGTTCCCTTATACAAACTGGCGAGAAAGGGGAAAGCCCCGGAAAAACCGCCGCGGGAAGTACATATTTCCGAGATATGTATACTGGAAACATCTCTGCCGGATATCCGCTTCCGGGTTTCCTGTTCGGGCGGCACTTATATCCGCACCCTGGCAGCGGACATCGGCCGAAAACTGGGCTGCGGCGCGCACCTGACAGAGCTGCGGAGAACCGCCAGCTCGCACTTCCGTATTTCCGATGCACTGACACTGCCGGAACTGGAGAAAGATTCTCTGTCGGCACACCTTGTTTCTCCGGATGCGGCCCTGCCCCACATCCCCTCTTATACAGCGGATGAGAAACTGCAGAAAAAAATCTGCCACGGGCAGGCCATCAGTCTGCGTGACATTCCGCGGCAAAACGAAGGCGGACTGCTGAAACTGCTGGACAGGGAACGGACACTGCTGGCCATTGTGCATCGGAAAAAAGAAGAGGAAATGTATAATTATTCTTGTGTTTTTTGTGCTGACAGGGGTATATAGAACTGATTTCTACGCATTTCAGAATTCAGAAATGATATTTTCAAAATATGTTACAGGAGAAATAACAGATGGTTTTGACAACAGAAAACAAAAAAGACCTCATTGAAACCCACAAACTGCATGACAAAGATACCGGTTCTCCGGAGGTGCAGATTGCACTGCTGACCCACCGCATCTATTATCTGACAGATCACCTGAAGACCCATAAAAAGGATCACCATTCCAGACGGGGACTCCTGATGCTGGTGGGGCAGCGCCGCAGACTGCTCAATTATGTCAAAAACAAAGACATCAGAAGATACCGGAAAATTCTTGAAACGCTGGGGCTGAGAAGATAATCTGTCTGCCTTATCCCGATTCCGGCACAGACCTGCTGTGCAGTAATGTGCCCCGGGCATACAGGCAGATACTGCTGACCCGGGTTCCGTCCGGAAAGCTTTGAAACAGATTTTTACACCGGGCGGATATAAGGGGCAGAAGACCGGAAAGCAGGTATTCGGACAGGCCATAAGTTCCTCTTTTGTGTAAAGGGGAGTCAGACTTCGGCCTGAGTTCCGCCGGACAGAATTTTTCAGACGGTTAAAGAAATCCCCCTCCTTTTCCAAAAGGGGCCCCGGTTCAGACAGTATCGGGGCATACAGGGAGCCGAAACCGTCCGGAATGCTGTCTGATATTTTTGGGGAATTATCCCCATGCGTCTGCCGGAAAAGAGAATACAGATTTGTATATCTCCCGGTTGCCGATGCACCCTGAAATGACTATTACACCACTTTGAAAGTTCGTCCCCCCTGCTGCAGGGGGTCTGTTGCATACGCCCTGTAAGGAATCAGAGGCAATGCTGCTGTCTTAAGGAATATTTTTTTCTGCAGGGGCGTACTGCATACGCCCGTCATGCCGGACCGCGGGGGCGTATGCAATAGGCCCCCCGCAGTCCGGGAATTCTTAAGTCAGCAGCATTGGAAGTCAGAGGGGGACGGATTTAAAAAATGATGTACTTCCGCCCGAAATGATTATCCTGCACTGATAATCCCTCCGGCAGACAACAAGAGCGGCCGCCGCCCGGGAACACCGGAGCGGCCGCTGATGAGGAGAATTGATATGGAGATAACACTGAAAGCAGATATCGGGGGAATCCCCCTGAGTATCCGGACCGGAAAGGTGGCCAGACAGGCTTCCGGCTCGGTCGTGGTTCAATACGGAGAAACAGTTGTACTGGTTACTGTGGTCTCCTCGGAGGAAGCAAGGGCCGGTATGGATTTTCTGCCGCTTTCGGTCGAATACCAGGAAAAAATTTATGCGGCGGGCCGTATTCCGGGTAACTATTTCCGGCGTGAAATCGGGCGGCCCAGTGAAAAAGAGACCTTAACGGCACGTCTCATTGACCGGCCCATCCGTCCATTGTTTCCCAAAGATTATTATAATGAAATTCAGGTCATTGCCACAGTGCTTTCCATGGATCAGGAAAATGATCCCGATGTGCTGGCCATGGTCGGGGCTTCGGCAGCACTGGAAATTTCGGATATACCCTTTGCCGGTCCCATTGCGGCCCTCCGGGTCGGGCGTATTGACGGAGAATTCAAAGCCAATCCGCCCATCAGTGAATGGGAAAAATGCGACATCAATATCATCGTGGCCGGTTCCGAAACCGGTGTGGTCATGGTGGAGGGGGGAAGCGCGGAAGTCAGCGAAAAGGAAATGCTCGAAGCCATTTTCTTCGGGCACCGGGCCATGCAGCCCCTTATTGATATTCAGGTCAAAATGAAAGAGGCCGAGGGAAAAACAAAACGGTCTGTGCCGCCCGCGGAAACAGACGAAGCCCTGAAAGAGCAGCTGCTCTCTTATGCCCCCCGTATCCGCGAAGCGGTTCTGATTCCGGAAAAAGTAAAACGCAGCACCCGTGTACGGGAAGTAAAGAAAGAAATTTTGGCGGAACTGGGAGAAAATTTTGCCGAACGCAAAGGCGAGGTTTATACAATACTGAGTGAGATCAAAAAGAAAATCTGCCGCGATCTGGTGCTCAAAGAAGGACGCCGCATAGACGGCAGGGCCTTTGATGAAATCCGGCCCATCAGCTGCGAAACCGGGCTGCTGCCCCGGCCCCACGGCAGCGCGCTTTTTACACGGGGAGAAACCCAGGTGCTGGCCGTACTGACCATCGGTTCCGGTCAGGATGAGCAGCGGGTGGAAACCCTGCAGGGGGAAGATAGCCGGCGTTTTATGCTTCATTATAATTTCCCCCCCTATTCCGTGGGAGAAGTCAAGCGCATGGGCGGGCCCAGCCGAAGGGATATCGGTCACGGCTGGCTTTCCACCCGTGCCCTGGAAAAAATCCTTCCGCCCGCGGAAGAATTTGATTATACCATCCGTATTGTTTCCGAGGTACTGGAATCCAACGGCTCTTCTTCTATGGGAACCGTATGCTCCGGCACACTGGCCCTTATGGACGGCGGGGTTCCCATCAAGGCCCCGGTATCCGGCATTGCCATGGGACTGGTGCAGGAAGGCGATCAGGTGGTCATCCTTTCGGATATTCTGGGAGATGAGGATCATACGGGTGACATGGATTTCAAGGTCACGGGAACCCGGAACGGCATCACCGCGCTGCAGATGGATATCAAAATCCTGGAACTTTCCGGGGAAATCATGGAAAAGGCACTGGCCCAGGCGCGGGAAGGCAGACTTTTCATTCTGGACCGTATGCTGGAAACCCTGAACAGTCCCCGTGCGGAAATATCCCCTTACGCTCCCAAAACCATGTCCATACAGATCAATCCCGATAAAATCCGGGATATCATCGGCCCCGGCGGCAAAATGATTCGCGCCATCCAGAGCGAAACCAATACCCGTATTGAAATTGAAGACTCGGGCATTGTGAAAATATCCGCATCGGGCCAGGATGAGGCCGATGCCGCGCTGAAACGGATTCAGGAAATCACTGTGGAGCCGGAGGTCGGGAAAATCTATGACGGTCTGGTGGTCAAAACCACGGATTTCGGGGCCTTTGTGCAGATTCTGCCGGGAACGGACGGCCTGGTGCATATTTCCGAGCTGGCCCGGCAGCGGGTGAAAAAAGTAACGGATATTGTCAAAGAAGGCGACCGGATCCCGGTAAAAATCCTGGAAGTCAACCGGGACGGAAAAATCCGTCTGAGCCACAAAGCTGTGCTGACAGCCGATGACCCTAAATAAAAATGAGTGCAAATAAAACAGTTCTGGAAAACGGTGTCCGTATCCTGAGCCGCAGGATTCCCTATGCCCGCTCCGTATCCCTCGGTGTATGGGTGGAATGCGGGGCCAGGGATGAAAGTCCTGCCCAAAACGGTCTTTCCCATTTCATTGAGCATATGATTTTCAAGGGCACGGCCAAACGGAGTGCCTTTGATATTGCCAAAGAATTCGATGTCATCGGCGGACAGACCAATGCCTTTACCGCGATGGAAACCACCTGTTACCATGCACGGGTCATGGATACGCATCTGGACACCATGGTGGACATTTTTTCGGATATTTTTCTGTCTTCGGTCTTTGACCCTGTGGAAATGGAACGGGAACGGGCGGTCATTTTTCAGGAGCGCAGCATGATGGAAGACAGCCCGGAAGATTATATCCATGTGCTGTCTGAAAATGCCTTCTGGGGCGATCATGCCCTGGGCCGTCCCATTATCGGAAGCCCGGAAAACATCATGACCTTTACGGACGCGGATCTCCGGCATTTTTTTCAGGGGCTTTACCAGCCCGAACGGATTGTGATTGCCGCCTGCGGAAATCTGGAACATGACCGTCTGACAGAACTGACGGCCCCGGCCTTTTCCGGGATCAGAAGCGGGAAAAAGATGCCGCAGCGGATAAAGGCAAAGGGACGATCCGGAGTTTTTCTCCATCCCAAAGACAGCGGGCAGGTGCATATCTGCCTGCAGACTTCCGGCATCTCCGCCACTGACCCCCGGCGTTACGCGGCATCTTTGATGAATACCATCCTGGGCGGGAATATGAGTTCCCGTCTTTTTCAGGAAATCCGGGAGAAAAGGGGGCTGGCCTATTCTCTCTACTCTTTTTTTTCCTCCTATACCGATACCGGCGTTTCCGGGGTCTGTCTGGGCACGGCCGCTGCCAAAGCCACGGAAGCAGTGGATGTTTTTTTCGGTGAAATCAGCAGATTAAAACATGAAGACGTAAAGGTGTCCGAGCTCCGGGATGCTGTGGAGTACACCCGGGGGAATCTGATGCTGGCAACCGAAAGTGTGGACAACCAGATGGTCCGCCTGGCACAGAATGAAATTCATCTGGGAACCCATCTGTCTGTACAGGAGATTGTAAAAGAAATCGAAGCCGTGACAGTGGAGGACATCCGTGCACTGGCCAATGAAATCTACCGTTCCGATCCCATGACACTGACCCTGCTGGGCCCGCTTTCCGATGCCGCCCCTTTTGAAAACCTGCTGCATTCATTCTGAAATGAAAGAACCCGTGCTTTATATTTCCTATGTCCGGCCGGAACAGGATGCGGATATTCCCCTGCCGCGTTATATGACTTCCCATGCCGCGGGCATGGATATCTGCGCTGCCCTGGCAGAAGATCTGGAGATGGTTCCCGGTGACATTGCCATGATCCCCACCGGTTTTGCCCTTGCCATTCCACCCGGTTTTGAAGCCCAGATCCGTCCCCGCAGCGGTCTGGCTGCAAAACACGGCATTACCCTTGTCAACTCTCCGGGCACCATTGATGCGGATTACCGGGGAGAAATCCGCATCCTCCTGATCAACCTGGGAAGAGAAAACTATACGGTTCGCCGGGGAGACCGCATTGCGCAGATGGTTTTCAGCCGGGTCTGGCAGATGGAAAGCAAATGCCTGGACAGCCTGGACACCACCCGGAGAAATTCCGGCGGATTCGGTCATACCGGTTACCGCTGAATCAGACAGGACGGACAAAAAAGTAATTTTTGCTTCAGCAGCTCCGCAGTGATGCCAGTTCCTCCAGCATATCATCATAGGCATCAATCATGTTTTCCCATGCAAAACGGCGCATTGCCGCAGCCGTCTGCCCGCCTCTTTTCCGGCAGGGCGCGAAATCCCCAAGCATCCGGTATAATTTTTCTGTCAGATCAGCTTCATTTTTATAGAGAAATTCTTTATGAAATTCCTCCGGAAGGATTTCCGGATAAGAAAGGCGGTCGGGCAGCAGGGGAATACAGCCGCAGCGGACGGCTTCAACAACGGAAATACCAAAGTTTTCCTGAACGGCTGTGCTGACAGCAATATCCCCCCTGCGAAGCACGGACAGATATTCCGGTCTGTTTTTCACATATCCGTACAAAACAAGCCTGTCTCCGTAACGTTCTTTGGCAGCGGGGAAGACGGCGGGAATATTGCGGTAATTTTCACCCATCAGGGCCAGCCGGAAATCCGCGCCTTTTTCAAGAACCCGGTCCAGGGCGGCAAAGAAAATATCGGGTGCTTTGTCAAATTCCCAGCGGTGATTCCAGATAATCAGAGGCGGTTCGCCATTGTGTTCCCCGGCATTCCCCTCCGATTCCGGAGCCTTCTGTATCAGATCCGGCTGTGTCAGATCCGGAAAACGGCATCCCGGATATAATACCTGGGACCTGCTGCGGATGGCATCCGCAACCCAGACCGGCCGGAATTCCGGCATTCGTTTCAGAAAAGCAGGAAGGGCCGAAAAAAATGTTCTGTAATGATAATGGGAATTAAATATAACCCGATCTGCGGCCAGGGCCGAAGTAATATCCGTAAATCCGTACTGATAATCCATACGTTCCCCGGGCCGCAGGGGATAGGCGAACTGATTTTCATGAAAATAAAGCAGCAGGGGCGGGCAGCTTTTCCCGGCAAGGCTTTTGAAATCCGACAGACTCATCATATTGCTGGCAATGCATCCGTCATAGGCCTTTGGGGAACATGCCGGGTCATTGATAAAGCAGAGGGCAGCGCCGCGCATCCGCCATTTCCAGAAACGGGCAGGCAGCGTCAGCAGTCTGATTTCATGCCGGGAATTTTCCGCCCAGCCCAGGGCAAATTCCCGGTGGGAGCCCCCGAAAAATGCTTCCATAGCAGG
>JAABRU010000178.1 GCA_011390755.1 Desulfobacteraceae bacterium
AATTCCTTCGGTATCTCTGCAATTTTCATATATGATATGCCCTCTTTTTGGAAAATATTATACAATTATTATATTAAATATCATATTATTATAGTCAAATATTTTTAAGAAAATTGCACAAGTTCAGAACTTTCATGCTTCGTTGTGACTCACGGCTCATGGCGGTTTATATGAAAGTCTACCCCGCAAATCCTGTTCCCGCGCGGATCGTCAATGCCATTAAGTTTAAGGGGAAAAAGTCCCGAACGTTCGGCGGAGCTCACGTCGAGGCCTGAAAGTTTGGGACACTGAAATAATTCGGAAAATACTGCCAAACTTTCAGTTTGGCACTCCAAAAATTCCTTAACTTAATGCTATTGGCGCGGAGCGCGGGAACGGGAAACAGGCCTTCATGCTCCGTTTTTTTTACGGAAAACCCGTATTTATCAGCCTGTTCTTTGTATATTAAGAACAAATGTCTGATAATATATGCTTATATCTAAAACTACCTATTTTATTGATTCAAGGTTATTTTGTCAATAAAATTATCAGAAAAGCAGTGCTGAAAGATTTTCATTCTTCCGGAAGGGCCGGAATTATCTCTCTTGACGAAAAAAGAGAACAGGAATATATATCATGATCTTATCCGGAATAATTGCCTTACAACCTTCAGAAAAGGAGACAGCATGTCACGAAATCATTTCCTTCCTCATTTCCTCCCAATGCTCCTGTGTATCATATGCCTTACGGGCTGCGGTGAAAAAATTGAACCCGGAACCGCTGAACCTCATCCCGCGGGAACTGTTAGAACGGAAACCGGACGGGCGGAAATTTCCGCCCGCCCCCTCATGTATGAGGCACTGGGAACGGTGACAGCAAAGATAAAAAGCACCCTGTCCGGAAAAATTATGGGTATCGTCCGGGCTGTGAATATCCGGGAGGGAGACAGGGTAAAACAGGGGGATGTGCTGGTGATGCTGGATACCCGTCAGGTGGAGGCCGGGCTGCAGCAGGCAGAAGCCGGAACCGCCGAAGCCCGCAGGGCAGAAGCCGCGGCTCTTTCCGCCCTGGAATCGGCCCGCTCAGGAGAAAAACTGGCGGAAACCACTTTTAAACGGTACCGTATGCTGCTCAAAGAAAAATCCGTATCCCGGCAGGCCTATGATGAAGCCGAAACCAAATATCAGCAGGCCAAATCCCTGGTAAGGCAGGCCGAATCCATGCTGGCTGCGGCCCGTTCCCGCGTGAAACAGGCCGAGGCCGGTACTTCTTTTGCAGATGTTTCCCGGAGAGATGCCAGCATTCTGGCACCCTATGACGGCATTGTTGCGGCCAGGATGGTGGACGAGGGGGATCTGGCATCCCCCGGAACCCCTTTTCTGATTTTGGAAAAAAGCGGGGGATTCGAGGCGGAGCTGATGGTTCCCGAATATCATATCCATGCGGTCCGCAGGGAGCAGAATATCCCGGTTTCCATTGCGGCACTGGGCAGGGAACCTTTGCAGGGAAGCGTCAAAACCATTGTGCCCTCCGCAGATACCATGAGCCGTACCTTTATGGTGAAGGTGACACTGCCGGAACAGGAGGGGCTTCGCTCCGGCATGTTTGCCAGGGGGTATTTTCCCGTGGGGGAGGACCGTCTTCTCCTGATTCCCGCATCCGCCCTGGTGCAGCGGGGACAGCTCAGCGGTTTTTTTCTGGTGGATGACAAAGGAGCGGCCCGCTTCCGTCTGCTGCGGACGGGACGGACTTTCGGGGATGAAACGGAAGTTATTTCCGGCATGAAAAGCGGAATGCCTTATGTGATAAATCCGCCGGAGGAATTGCAGGACGGTGTAAAAGTGGAGGATTTGTCATGAACATGAAAGCAGAAAAAGAAAGTTCCGGACATTCGGGCCCGGCAGGTAAAATGGCTGCTTTTTTCATTGATTCCAAACTCACCCCGCTGATTATCATTGCCTCCGTCCTTTTGGGCATTGCCGCGGTCATTGCCCTGCCCAGGGAGGAAGAACCCCAGATCATTGTCCCCATGATTGACATTTTTGTGCAGATGCCGGGGGCCGGTGCCAAAGAAGTGGAGCAGCGGGTCACGCGCCCTATGGAAAAACTGCTCTGGGAAATTCCGGGAGTGGAATATATCTACTCCACCTCCTCCCCCGGCATGTCCGTGACCATTGTGCGTTTTCTGGTGGGGCAGGATGAGGAGCGTTCCATTGTGCGCCTGCGCTCCAAACTCATGGCCAATTACGACCGGATTCCCTATTCCGTCAGTCCCCCGCTGATCAAACCCAGGTATATTGACGATGTGCCCATTCTGGCCCTCACGTTTCACAGCGCGCAGGCCGATCATTTTATTCTGCGCCGCCTGGCCGCGGAAGTGGAGGATATTATCAAAAAAGAGGCAGATGTATCTGTGACATCCCTCATCGGCGGAGAGCAGCGGCAGGTAACAGTATATCTGGATCCCCTGCGCCTGGCAGCCTACGGTCTGGATACGGAACAGGTGTCTTCCATGATAATGGCCGCGAACCGGGCATCCCATACCGGTTCTTTTCCCTCTGAAAAGGGGCAGATAATTGTGCATACCGGCGGTTTTTTTCATAACAGTGAGGACGCGGGCCGGGTGATTATCCATGTGCATAAAGGCCGCCCTGTTTATCTGCGGGACCTGGCCACTATTATTGACGGCCCCGGAGAACCGGAGCAGTATGTCTTTTTCGGAACCGGTCCGGCAGCCGGGGAAACCGGGCTGGCCCCGGGAGATCGTTCCTCCGGCGTAAACCCGGCCGTAACTCTTACCGTGGCCAAACGCAAGGGAAGCAATGCCATTGCCGTGGCCGAAAATGTGCTGGCGCGTATTGCAGATGCACGGAAAGAACTGATTCCGGACAATATTCATATGACTGTCACCCGCCATTACGGGGAAACCGCGAAGGAAAAATCAGACGAACTGCTCTGGCACATGCTCATTGCTGTTATTTCCGTCACCCTGCTGATATGGTTCACTCTGGGGCACCGGGAATCGGGCGTGGTGGCCTTTGCCATCCCGGTCACCCTGGCCCTGACCCTGAGCACTTTTTATCTTTACGGATATACCCTCAACCGCATCACCCTTTTTGCCCTGATTTTTTCCATCGGTATCCTGGTGGATGATGCCATTGTGGTGGTGGAAAACATCGTCCGCCATTACCGCCTGCCGGAAAATGAAAAGCGATCCCGTTTCAAAGTGGCACTGGAGGCCGTGGATGAAGTGGGAAATCCCACCATTCTGGCCACCCTGACCGTAATTGCGGCCATTTTGCCCATGGCTTTTGTGGGCGGACTGATGGGGCCTTATATGCGACCCATCCCGGTGGGAGCATCCGCGGCCATGATCTTTTCCCTGCTCGTGGCTTTTATTGTCACGCCCTGGGCCTCGGTGCGGCTCATCCGGCATAATGGGGATGGAGGCAGCGGGCATGATCCGCACAAAGAAGACCGGACTACGGTTCTTTACCGGAAGGTCATGGATGCCCTTCTGCACAATCCGCTGTGGCAACGGACCTTCCTGATTTCCGTGATCCTGATGCTGCTGCTGGCATGTGCCATGGTGGCCCTGGGGATGGTAAAAGTCAAGATGCTGCCTTTTGACAACAAGAGTGAATTCCAGGTGATTCTGGATATGCCGGAAACAGCCACCCTGGAGGAAACAGCGGCCGCGGCTATGGAAATGGGGGAATACCTGAAAACCGTAAACGAAGTCACGGATTATCAGATATATGCAGGAACATCGGCCCCTTTTAATTTTAACGGACTGGTACGGCATTATTTTCTGCGTGAAGGGGTGAATATGGCCGATATTCAGGTCAATCTGGTTTCCAAATCCCGGCGGAAGCAGCAGAGTCACGAAATCGCCAAACGGGTACGCCCTCCCCTCAAAGCCATTGCAGACCGCTACGGGGCAAGGGTGAAAATCGCAGAGGTTCCGCCCGGCCCCCCGGTTCTTTCCACTCTCGTAGCGGAAGTGTACGGCCCTGATTATGAACGGCAGCGGGAAGTTGCATTACAGATCCGGGATATTTTTGAAAACACCGAAGGGGTGGTGGATACAGACTGGTATATGGAAGAGGGGCAGCAGCGATTCCGGCTGGATGTGGATCAGGAAAAGGCCGCGCTGCACGGCATCAGTGTGGCCCGGCTGACAGGAACACTGGAAACCATCCTGCAGGGGCGGCAGATCGGTCTTTTTCACCAGCCCCTGGAAAAAGAGGATGTGCCCATTTTCATCCATTCCCCTCTGGCGGACCGTGCGGGCATTGAGCGGCTCAGGGCCATAAAGATTCCCACAGAATCCGGTCCGGTGGCCCTGTGCAACTTCCTTATTGTACGGGAAACCGAAAATGAGCGGAGCATTTATCACAAAAATCTCATGCCCGTGGTTTATGTCACCGGGGATGTGGCCGGGGCCAAAGAAAGTCCGATCTATGCCATTTTGGAAATGCGGAAGAAGATAGCGGCCCTGGAACTGCCCGAAGGATATTTCATCGAACAGCACACGGCCGGACTGCCCAAAAGCGAGCGGAAGTTTGCCATGAAATGGGACGGGGAATGGCATATCACCTACGAGGTTTTCCGGGATCTGGGCATTGCCTTCGGGGTGGTGCTGATCCTGATTTTCGTGCTGGTGGTGGGCTGGTTTCAGTCCTTTTCCACCCCCTTTGTCATCATGACGGCCATCCCCTTTTCCCTCATCGGCATCCTGCCCGCGCACTGGGCCATGAATGCCTTTTTCACGGCCACCTCCATGATCGGATTCATCGCGGGAGCCGGAATTGTCGTCAGAAATTCCATCATTCTGGTGGATTTTATCGAACTGCGCATACAGCAGGGAATGCCCCTGGATCAGGCCGTAATTGACGCGGGAGCCGTGCGCTTCCGCCCCATGATGCTCACCGCCGCAGCCGTGGTCGTGGGCGCATCGGTAATTCTCTTTGATCCCATCTTCCAGGGACTGGCCATCTCCCTCATGGCCGGGGAAGTGGCTTCTCTGCTTTTTTCAAGAATGACGGTTCCGATCCTGTATTTTCTGGATAAGAGATGGGAGGGGGAGCATCTGCGTCATGGGGAAGCTGGGGAGCAGGAAAACAGGTAAAAATTTGATCGTTCCCACGCTCCCGCGTGGGAACGCATCCGGGGATGCTCCCGCGTCCCTGACCGGGATGAAACGGAAACCGAAGGCGGGAATCGTTCCTGCGCCGGAGCGTGGGAACGATCTTAATAGCTTATAGACGGTCACTTGTCTGATATTATTCTCTCAATATCATTGACTTGAAAAAATTACGGAGTGCCAAACTGAAAGTTTGGCAGTATTTTTGCGAATTATTTCAGTGTCCCAAATTTTCAGTTTGGTACTCCGGACAGATCGTTTCCACCTTAAGTCAATGACATTGATTATTCTTTTACTGTTCGATTTTATTATCTATTGACAGGATGTCCTGATTTTTCCTGTTTTTTGGGTAAAAGAGAAATAAGTGATCTCAGCGTGGAATTTACAACATCAGAATTAGGGAAATATTTGCGAATATCCGGATCAAGCATTACCGAGCCTTCTTCCAATGTAAAATACTGAGCATTCACGGTTCCGTCTTCTTCATGAATTCTGACGGTATGCCCCTGTCGGTATGCCTGATAATATTTCCCTCTTACGCCTTTTTTGCCGGTAAAATCATATTCATCAGGCATTTCATCATTGTCTGGCATAGTGTTTTTATCTTTATTCTTCATAAAATTTTCGCTCCGATTTTAACGCCTTGCGGCTATTGATGATGCGTATGATCATCGTATCATTCTCAATGATTTCAGTATGAACAACAATCAGTATCCTGTTGTTCAACGACATCCCTATACTTATCCAGCGTTCTTCATTGTCGGAATGATATTCATCAGGGAATGTTACCAGAAAAGGATCATTGAAAACCGTTTTGGCTTCCTCAAAGCTGACTTTATGTTTTGTGATATTCTTTTCGGCTTTGTTTCTATCCCATTCAAATATCAGTTTTCTATTTTTCATTGCTGTATCTTCTTTAACAATAAATCAGTGGGTACATTGCAATCAATTGCTAACTTTCAATGATTTCACCTTTCCCAATTCAGATACTTATCCCTATTTTCATCAATAAATGGTTTCCATTTATTCCAGAATGGGTTCATATCAATAAAAAAATGATTTCCTAAAATTTCATATGAATTATTAAGCTTATCCAAGAATGACTCAATTGTACTGAATATACCAATTAAATTATTACTTTGTTCAAATTTTAAAAGAGTGTTTTTATAAGATATCATACTTGCACCAAAATTTATTACTTCCTGATTCCATATAGGATCTAATAGATATTCCTCACCTTCATATGTTGCTTTTTGAACGGGGTTTTCAGATTTTGTCTTTTTTTCTTCAGCATACCTTTCATTAATAGCATCAAGAATATTAATTGTATCATAAATTACTGTTTGAATTAACATAGTTTCTTTAGAGTCCTTGTTCGGATTTTCATCATAGGAATCTTTATTCGATGAATTAGTATTTTTATCACTAATAAATATGTCGTAGAAACAACTTATCTGTTTATCAAGAATAGCCGCCTGTAATTTCTGCATGATAGCAGAATCAAACGGAAAAATAAGCTGTATTCTCGCCTTTCCATTTGCGCCTGTGGCAAACTGGTGGTTTTTGTCGTTCATTGAAACAACAATGTCCTGATAGGGAAGAACTTCTTTTTCACTCACTACCAAAACTTCCAGATCAATCAGTGCATTTTCCGCATTGACCTGTTCCACGCCGTGAACTTTCATAAAAATATCCGGTTTAGCGTTCATATCTCCCCTTGTTATTTTAGAAAATCATTCAGCCAGTTGATTTCTTCTTGCAACCCTTTCCGGATTGCTGACAGAAAAACACTTAGTTCCGCTGCATTGATACGGGAAAGGGAATTTTTTATTTCCCATCCCTGTTGCCGGTAGAAGGCGGGGTCATTTTCCAATTCGTTTTTAAAGCACTGCCAAACCTGATCAGGTGAAAGTCCAAGAAAATATGCCAGAAAACTGGCGGCATAGCGTTCATCTGCTGTTGAATGAAGACTGTTTGCGGCAATCTTTTGGCTTACCCACATTTTCACTTCATTTCCGATAAGGTCAAATAAGGGATGATTCCAGAATCCGGTTTTCAGAACCGTTTTGGAAATGGTACTGCCCGCCATTCCCTTAAAAACTTCCAGAATGCTGTCAGTATCCCTGAAGTTGAGAAACTCGGTTAAAAGAAAGGACTGTGTTTCGAGGCCGGTTATCAAATGACTCTGCCATGCATTGAAATAAAGTTCCTTCAGCGGCAGATATGTAAAAGCCGGTTCTGTCCGAATCCGAAACAGATAATGCTCATCATGTTTCACCAAATCCATCAGGGTATCCGCTGCCTGAATATAATCGGCAGCAAGGGCGAAATATCTTGCCAGATTAAAACGAAACGTCAGGTTTGACGGGTCTGTCTGAATTGCCTGTTTTAGCAGTTCAACTGCCGCCGGAAGGTTATTGCGGGCCTGTTCAAGTCTGCCTGCCAGATAAAAGGCAAGTGCTGAAAGGGACGGTTCGGCTTCCCGTGCGTAGTTCGCCGCTTTTTTATATCGGCGGATGGCTTCTTCCCAGTTTTTAAGGAGTTCAGCCGCAATGCCCGCCCCAAACTGATTGCCGACGGTGGTCGGGTCGGCTTCCGTGCCTTGGGTGAACAGGATAAAGGCGTCATCAATTTCGCCGATTTCCAGACTTTTCCAGCCCTGTTCAAAACGCTGAACCGCCACGTTTGTAAGGCTGTATCGAGTCAGGCGTATAAGTTCTTCTGTCAGGCGGTTGGCATAGGTCAGTTGATTCTCCAGTCGGTCGCCGACTTCCCGGATTTCATTGACGGTCTCAGTATGGCAAAAAGCAAGCACCTGTGTCAGACGGCCCACATCATGGCTGATCTGGTGCAATCCCTGAGTGACATGGGCAAAACCTTTCGAAGCCACCTGAATAAACCCTTTTGCAAACTTTTCCAGATTGATCAGGTGGTCATTTGTTTCCGTAAGGTTGTTAATGACATTATCCAGCAAATGGTTTGTCACATTCCTCTGTGTATTGGCATTTGTCAGATCAGAGGCGATATTGCCGAGCAGTTGGTTGGCAATATTCCGCTGTACGCCTGCATTCATGAGATTGGAGGCGATGTTGCTGAGCAGATGATTGCTCATATCCCGCTGCGTGTTGGCTTCCATAAGATTATAGTTGACATCCACCAGCGAGCCTTCCTTGCGGGCTTCACGAATATTTTCCTTCATGGCGTGCTGCGCCGTATCGGTCAGATAGCCGTGATTGGTAAAAGCAACCATATGTTGGGGCGAAACCGGGCTTTGACGGGCTTGATGTGCCAGTTTGAACAACTCGTTTGCTTTGTCCGTGAACGAGCGGAGTTTTTCATCCGAACTGCGCCATGACAAATCGGTGAGCAGTTGCAGTCTTTGACCCGCCTCATCCGGGCTTTCGCTTAACAGCAGGCTGGGTTGGCGGAGCAGTTGCACGGCGTAATTGATCTGTTGCCCGGCTTTTGCAAATTTTTCAGGGGAAAGGTTTTTTCCGGCTTCATCCAAAAGCTGTTGTTTTACGTCCGGCTCAATTTCCGCACTGCCAAAGCGGGCGTTAATCATTCTCTCAATTGCCCTGCGGGATTCCTGATTCAAAAGCCCCTTGCCATAGGCCGCCAATGCTTCAACAAATGTGGTCTTATCATTCAGAAAATTCTGGATAGGCTGGGAATAGGCAGGGCCTTTGAGGTTTCGGGCGCCATCCTGAACCGCTGCTGTAACCTTATTTGCGCCATATTGTGTTTCCCATTTTATATCGGATAAGTCCGAACTGATGTCTTGCATATCTCTGTGCAGGGTTTGCGTGCCATCCTGAACCGACCTGTTAATCTCGCCGAGATCGTTACGCACACCGATCATGTCGGCGTGAAGCGTTTGCCCGAATTCCTCAATGGCATGGGTTGTGCGGGTTTGCTCCCTGCACATGTCATCCAGAGCTGTCAACTGATCTTCCAGAAGATTATGGGTTCGGACATTTGCGCCGATAAAATCCTCACGGGTAACGGCACTTCTCCCGTCAAACACCTGGGTCAAATCCTCGGTAAGTTTCTCCTGAACCGCAAGGCTTTTGCGGTGGAAATCTTCGTTCTGCTGACGGTTTTTGCGCTGCTCGGTTACAATCCGTCCGTCAGGGGTGGAACTGAAGGGGTAGATCGGTGTACCGTGGAAGAGGTTTTCCAGTACTCGGCCTTTCAAGTGGTCAGACATTAGAGCCTCGTATATTTTATCTTATCTTAAACAAATAAGAAAGTTGGCTATAATCCAAATTTGGATTTTTCATCAGCGGTTATAGAACGGCAAGCGCGAACATTTGTATAACAAATGTCAACTGCTCTTTTAACACAAACTTTACCGTTAGCTAAAATTAAACATTCCCAATGCGGAGATTCTATGTCCGATGTCCAGAACCCCTGAAATTGATAGCTCGATGGAGTACCAGGGTGTAAAAAATGAGAGCTTAAGTGTAAGCTATTTCCAATAGTTTCTTGTTGTAATAAAGACATGCCTTCTTCAAGGGTTGGAACCCTCCAATCGTTGTAACCGGCAAACTTTTGAGTATTGATTTTTTTAACGTGTGAATGAGCGTCTTTACCTTCAACAAATTCGTTTGTTGCCTTCTTTTGCCACATTAAGCCAGTGGCTTTATCAAGAACAATATCTTCATTTAATTTCAAAAAATCATTTGGGAAAAAACCTTGTGGGTTATCTTTACACCAGAAATTATACTCACGATAAATCTTTTCAATATCTCTGGAAAAATCCTCCAATATGGCTGGTTTAGATCTTAAATTGTATTTTGTTCTTACCTTTACAGGAATCAGTTTTTCAGTTTCCTTTAATTTGTTCTCTAAATTCTGCCGTTCTGTTTTCCATGTTTCTTTGCTTTTATCAAAGTTGAGTTTGATTTCATTAAATTTTTGCTCAATTTCAACATATTTCCCAAGTAATTGTTTCTTTTCGGTATCAAACTTTTCTCTCACATTTGCAATTTCAGCCTCTTTGGATTTCAGTTGTGCGGATAATCTTTCCTGAATCTGCACCGATAAAATTTCCTCATAATTTTTGGGAACTACCGGATATGACACTGAAACCGCCGTGCTATTTCTGAGCCATGCCGCTAATTCACCCACTTGATTAACCTGAACCGGGAAAACAAGCTGATTTCTGGACTGACCGGTTATGCCGGTTGTCAGCGATTGTTCCTTTCCGCCCAAACTCAGCACAACATCCTGATTCGGCAGCAGTCCGTTGTCGCTGACCGTCAGGATTTCAATATCTGTCATCATATACTCTGCGCTGATTTTCTCTGCGCTGTGGAGCTTGATATAAATCTTTGCGTTGTTTTGAATCTCATTCATCACTAATCCATCCTGTTATTGTTAAAAAAATCAGAGTGCTAAGGCTAAACTCACCGGCATATGGGGCAGAGGAAGTGTCACAGCAGATGGCCCCTTTGCATCCCTATGCAGTTCCGGGTTAGCATACAACAAATGCTGTATAATACTAAGCTCACTCTGTTTGTAATACGATATTGCTTATATTTCAAAATCAGGATATTCCTCATCTCTCCGTTTTGTAGAAGAAATACCGAAATCAGATGCAAGCAGGTCAAGTCCGTCAATGACCTCTGCCCTGTTATTCACCTGCAATGAAGAAAAGCAGGACTTTCTGTACTCCGGTTCGGACTGAAAAAATCTGACGGATTTTTCAAGGGGTTTCATAACAGGATAAGCAGATTCCGCTTTTCTGATTGAATTCTCCGGAATTTCGGATTGAAGCCGCAGTATTGACAGATCAATCATATCTCTTGATTCCACTGCTCTGTCTGCCCATCTGTCCGAATTGGATAAGAGTTTTTCTGCGAAAGAATCTGCGAAACTGAGACAGGGAACATCCGACCATGCATGAAATTCGGCAGGATACAGTGAAATTCTGGCTTCTGCCACGATTTCAAATTTTATCAGAATATCTTCCACCCCGACAGCAAATCTGACACCGTACTGATCGGCTTTTATATCCCGCGGGAGGGTGATATTGGAAAAATCTTTGAAAACAGCATGGTATTCTTTGTCATAAATTTCAGAACGTAATATTCTGTACCCTTCACCGACAGGGCAGATAAAATCAATATCCTTGCTCATGCGGTATTCGCCATACAGCAGGGTCAGAAGGGTTCCTCCACCGAAATATGCCGAAATTTCGGTAAAAAAATCTGAGCGGACTGCATTCAGCACCTTAATTACTTTTTGATGATGTGCCAGTTTATACATCGCAGATAATCCAGGAACCTTCTCTTTTTACAAGATTACGCACAAATTCCAGTTCTTCCCCTTCCAGGTCTGCCAGAACACTCCGGTACTGCCAGCCTCTTTCATAACGGCTCAGCATTTCGGATAAGGTAAAATGCCTAATATCCTGTGTCTGCCAGCATACAGACTTCAGAAAAGGCAGATTATCCGGAATTCTGATGTTCATTTTTTCGGAAACCTGTGACATGATATAAAAAACCCTCCGAAATCAGGAACTGTCCATATTTATACTCAGCAGATCGAAACGTTTCCGGAGGAGTGCAAAAATTGTATTTCTGCATGGGGTAACCGGGAGATGCGGCAGTGCAGAAATACAGTTTTTGCACTCCGGGGCAGATGTAAAACCGTATCCGGGGGAAACTTTTCGATCTACTGATACTATAAATTTAAACATACAACAAAATCGCATAACATTTTCTTTTTTTGATAATGTTATTCACTCAAATATGACACCTGTCTGACATTGTTTCAGGCAAAATCAAATAAATTTAAATGGTTAAAGCGAATACTTTTGTTCAGTAAAAAATGGCGGCTTTATATTTTATCAGCTTCAGCTTATTGAAATTACAGATGGCAAGTTTCCAAAATGACATCAGGGTGTCGTTTTTGAGTGATCAATCATGATAATGGAACCGTAGTCGGAAACGATAACCGTTTCCTCACTGTTCAGCAGTGTGTCCCTCATCAGTTCAGGCAGCATATTTCTTGCTTTTTCAAGGGTTACTGTAAGCATAATATTTTCTTTTTTTTAGTTGATTCAGGTATGACAGGATCGCCGATTTTCCATATTCAGCAGATCGAAAACTTCCTGAATTTCCCCCTCTCCCCGGGCGGGAGAGGGGGAAAGGCTGATTTTCACCCTCCCCCCGCCCCTCCCTCAGGGGAGGGGAGACCGTCATCAACGGATTTGACCCACTACCCAGTTTTTATATACTGATCGCTGAGTTTCATGATTTCACCTCTTTCAATGCGTCTTTAACGGCTTTTTTCCTGATATAGGCCGACCCGGGATTTTCAGTTAAGAACTTCGACGGGAAAACCTTTGTCCCGAAGCTGCTGGGCGGCCTGTTCTGCAGCAGGCAGATCAGTGGGATCGCTGAGGATGAAAAGGGGGGGGCGGAGTGTGTGATAATTATAGATATAATACCGGGAGGCTATCTCCATACGGCTGAATATATATTTCCCGTCAATTTCCCAGGGACTGAGTGTGATATGCCGCAGTTCTGTTTCCGGACTGTTTCCGGCAATATAAAATCCCATATCCACGGCTTCCCCCAGGGCCAGCAGTGTTCCCTTCCGTTTTTCCGGCACTGGTATGCGGATATTGCTGCAGGCAGACAGTCCGGGTCTCTGTGCGGGAAACAGCCACTGCTTTTCCCAATACGGCTTTGCCGTTCTTTTTTCCGCCTTTGGAAACAGTGATTCTCTGCTGTGATTATCTGAAACAGATTCCTGCGGTTCTTCCTCAGATGCCATGTCCGGCGGTATATGATTCTGTTCATCCCTTTCCGTCAGGATATGGGTTGAAAAACGGATATTTTCGGATTCCATCTCTTTCAGAAATACTTTCCGGTCCGCCCGGGTGCGGTGATCGCTGAAAGCAAAAATGCGTATTTTTTTTACATGCAGCAGTCTGCACAGGCGGATACTGAGACGGAGCAGGGTTTTTCCTGTTGTGATTTCATCTTCTGCAAAGCAGAGTTCTGTCGGGCAGAACCCGGGCACAGGCAGCATATGATCCGGGCCGTGGGAATGGGATTCGGTAAAAGGAATGCCGCCCGCGGGTCTGCGGGTGGAGCATATCCAAAAGGCCGGACAGGATTTTTCCCGCAGCAGCTGATGAAAAAACGCGGAAGGAATAATACCGGATTCAGCCAGCCCGATGACCAGAGGTGATTCGGTAACCGGGTCATTTTCTGTCGCCTGCTCCAGCAGACCCTTCAGCAGATATTTCCAGCGAAGCAGGCAGGCCGTGTCCGCGGAAGCAATTTTGGCCAGACAGGAAAAACTGACGGCATAACGCCGCCGGGCATTATTTTTTCTTTTCAGGACATACATATCCCTGTCCGGTCTGAATACGGCGGATTTGTCTGTTTTTCCGGAGCCCGTCCCCCCCCCTTTTTCCCCAAAGGAATCCGGCAGAGAACAGGGAGAAAGGGCATATTCAGGGGTTTGTGATATAAACATGGATTTTACATATCCTTCGCCGGGTGTCTGATACCGGATAGGGGGAGGAC
>JAABRU010000179.1 GCA_011390755.1 Desulfobacteraceae bacterium
GGAATTTCACTGACAAAGACCGCCATGCGTTCAGTTGAAAAATTCCTGTTAAGAAATCCATTGTTACCCAAATGGGATATTTTGATCAGTCCGTATGAGTTTGTATGATTTGGTATATTTTTTTTAACCCTACAACGTCACTTAGCCATGTCTCATAAAATTTGCGTATTCCAAAGGATTTTATGAGATATAAATCTGTGCAGAACAGACTGACAGAAATGATTGCCGGATATAATCTCATAAATATGCTTTGTTACAGATTATTATCCTGTAATCAGTTCCGGATTTGCCAAATTATTCCGGAATATGTCTAAGTGACGTTGTAGGGTTAATAAATAGCCTTACTGTCATGATACCCTGACTGCCCCTGGGGTACCTGATGATTATGATGAATTGGGATGCCGGATTGACCATTCGCAACCATTGAAAAAAGCATCATGATATTACTAAAACGCATTTAGGTTACACTCATATCATTATTTTATTTTATAACCCTACAACGTCACTTAGCCATGTCTCATAAAATTTGCGTATTCCAAAGGATTTTATGAGATATAAATCTGTGCAGAACAGACTGACAGAAATGATTGCCGGATA
>JAABRU010000180.1 GCA_011390755.1 Desulfobacteraceae bacterium
ATGCAGCAGAAATGCACTTTTTCTGAGCTGTTCAGGAACGGCGGTATCCCCGCTTCTGAACAGCAAAATGCCTTCGCCGTTTTTAGCCTTTGACCCCCCCCCCTGATTTGTAAATTCAGGAGAAAATATGAAAAACCGGCATGTTATCAGCAGAAAACTGCTTTGGGTAAACGGACTGATCTGCATTGCTTTTATTACAGTTATTCTGGTTGTCTTTTTTTCTTTCCGCCATATCGAAGATATTCTCACAAGTGTTTTTCAGAAAGAAACCGAGCATATTATTCACAATGCCGCTGTCGGGAGAAAACTGACGCGGCTGCTTTCGGATACACGGCATGCCCTGGGTACATTTTACGGTAATGAGGATTTGCTGAAAAAGGAAGGCGCAAAACTTCTGCTGAAAATGGATGAACTGTCTGCAGAGGAAACCGGCAAAGAGCTGCATCATGTCATGAGGGATTTCCGCGCGGGACTGAATGCGGTTCTGGAACAGTGTCGTGCCGTGAATGAAGGGCGGAAGCAGATAGAAATCACCGCACAGGAGATTTTCGGGGGTATTTCCCTGCTGGATCAGACTGTTGCAGGAAAAATGATAGATATGAAAGTGGAAGGGGAAGATATTTCCGGTCTGGAGCAGATTGTACATATTATCTCCGGATATCGGGAATCTGTCTTAAAAACACAGGTCCGTTTCGGTTCTTTGGGGCTGGAATATTTCAAATCTCCCATCCCGGAGGAAAAAGAGCATCCCATTTTCCGCACATTGGATGATTTCCGTCTGCGTCTGCGCACTCTGAGTGCCTCTGCCCCGGAAATTGCAGATATCGGTCAGATGCTTCTTGGCAAAACCGTGGAATACGGAGATGCTTTCAGGCGTTTTCATACTGTGGCCGCAAAACTGCAGAAAGATTCGGATGCAATGGATACCCGGAATGAGATGCTTTTAAAAGAAATGAGGCAAAGAGATGAAACCGTCATCGCATCCACCCGCAATACCTCGCAGACAGTCAGGGCCGTCATATTCAAATCCCTTCTCATCTGTGCATTCATGTTCATTCTGATTCTCCCGGTGCTGATGTACGGTGTTTCCGTTGCCTTTTCTATTACGCGCCCCATCCGCCGTATTGTCAGCGAGATTGAAAAGCTTTCCGAAGGGAATATTCCGGAGAAGATTGAAGAAAATTTTAAAGGGGAATTTAATGAAATCCGGAACAATCTGAATATAATGTTTGAAAATCTCACCCGCTTTGCCGTGGATGTCCAGAAGGCAGCGGAGCAGGTGGCCACCGGCAGTGAGGAACTGAGCAGCGGCGCGGAACAGGTGTCCCTGGGAACTTCCCAGCAGGCCGCGGGCGTACAGGAAATCAGCAGTTCCATGGAAGAAATGAGCGGGATGGTGAATCTGAATGCCGAAAATGCACATCAGACAGCTCACATTGCGGGAAAAGCCGCAGAAGATGCAAAGGAAGGCAACCGGGCCGTCGGCGAAACAGTTTCGGCCATGAAAAGCATTTCGGAAAAAATCCTGATTATACAGGACATCGCGGGACAGACCAATATGCTCTCCCTCAATGCGGCTATTGAAGCCGCCCGTGCCCAGGAGCACGGCAAAGGCTTTGCTGTGGTCGCATCGGAAATCCGTAATCTGGCCAAAACCACGGGCAAGGCCGCCAAGGATATCAACCGGCTTTCCGTATCCAATCTTCAAATTGCAGAAAATACCGGCGGACTTTTGAAAGAAATGGTCAGCGGCATTCAGAAAACAGCCGAACTGATTCAGGATATCAGCGCATCCTGCACCGAACAGGCCGGGGGGATCAGCGAGGTAAACAGGGCCATCCAGCAGCTGGATCATATTATTCAGCAGAACGCTGCTCTTTCCGAAGAAATGGCCGCCACCAGCCGGGAGTTCTCCTCCCAGGCCGAAAAACTGCTGGAGACAGCTTCTTTTTTCACCATTCCGGAATCTGTAAAACAGCGGATACAGGAAGAATCTGCCGCAGAGGGAGAGGAAAACCGGAAAATTCTCATAAATTTGGAAGATATGCCCGAAACCGACCGCCTTGTACTCATGAAATATATCAGAAGTGTCAGCGGAAATGATGAAATATCCGTATCTCAGCAGGAAAATGTCCGCTGCGAATCCCGGGACAGAAAGAACAGAAAACATATTATCCGGATAGAGGATGAACACGATGAAAATGAATTTGAAACATATTAATGCGGACCGGGGGGAACCCTGCAAAGACACCGGCAGGATAAATTCCGCAAATGGGAAAAGACTGCAAAAGGAGTGCAGATTTTTATTTCTTCCGGAATTTTTTACGTTTCACTGGCATTTGCACGGAGATGAATCATGACACTGAAAGAAAACACATACAGGAACCTGAAAAAAAAAGTACTTGTCCTCTTGCAGGGATATAATCCGGAGCATACGCTGCAGGAAATCCGGCAATATCCGTCCAGGCAGATTATCGGTCCGCTCTTTTCCCACTTTTATCACGGAGATGAACATATCCGCTGGGCTGCGATCATGGCAATGGGAGCTGTGGTGGACGGAATGGTGTATGCGGGAGATACGGAATCCGCAAGGGTGGTCATGCGCCGCCTGATGTGGAATCTCAATGATGAATCCGGAGGCATCGGCTGGGGTTCTCCCGAAGCCATGGGCGAAATCACAGCAAGAAACAGGACAATGGCAAAAGAATTTCACCGTATTCTGACATCCTATGCCTGTGAAGAGGGTAATTTTCTGGAACATGAAGTCTTACAGTACGGCGTATTATGGGGAATCGGACGACTTGCCCATGCGCGTCCGGAACTCATCCCTTATGCACTTCCCTGGCTGCTGCCTTTTCTCACATCTCCTGATCCCGGACATCGGGGGCTGGCCGCATGGGCCGCGACTCCCATCGCAGATGCGGAAGGACTGAGACAGATCCGAAATCTGGCGGATGACAGTACGGAAATCCGTATTTTTATAAAGGGGCATCTGCAGAATAAAAGTATATCCTCTCTGATAAAAGAAATCCTGCCCCCTTCAGGCTCAGAATAAGAGGGGATTTTTTTGTTGTGACTCACGGCTCATGGGGGGGTTATATGAAAGTCTCAGCCCGCCCCGTAACGGGTAAATGTGTAATGTAACATATCCGTTGAGAAAAAATCCGGAGCCGGAAAACTGAACCGCAGATGAGCACGAATGAACACGGATGAACGGGATTCCGTAATCCGTGCATATCTGTGTGAATCCGCGGTTTTCAAAGATTCCGGTGTTTTTCTCAGCAGGTATGTTACATTACAGGGTAAATGTGTAATGATGAATGTTTCTGGAATAAATATTATCAGCAGATCGAAAAATTTCCGGAGGAGTGCAGAAACTGTATTTCTGCATGGGGGAACCGGGAGATGCGGCGGTGCAGAAATACAGTTTCCGTACTCCGGGACAGCCGTAAAACCGTATCCGGGGAAAACTTTTCGATCTGCTGATTATATGAAAATTCTGAACGCCGAATTTCAGATTTATGAATAATCCGGTTTATGTAAACAAATACAGGGAGGAATTTTAAAACATGGATAATAAAGTGGATGTATTGCAGAAAGTGACTTTGACAGCGGATGCCGGAACAGATGAAAAAACATCCGGCTCCTATGAATTTATTTTCGGTATCGGGCCCAAAGGACTGACCCCCTTTGAGTATGATCTGGTCAATAAAAAATGCGGAGATACCGTCCGGATTTCCATAGGAAAAGAAATCATTCCGGAATACTTCGGTCATATTGTCCCGCCCTTTCGGCTTTTTCCGGAAAGCGGGGATATAGTGCAGTTGCATATGAAAATCCAAAAAATTGAAAAAGCACTTCCGGCAGAGCTGGTCCGTGCCATAGCACAGCAGGCCGAAGGCTGCTCATGCGGCTGCGGAGGACACGGTCATGACAGTGCCTCCTGTGAACCTTCCCGGTGCGATACGCATGGACACAGCCACTGCGCCTGCTCCCACTGAATAGACATTATCGGAAATAAGGATTTCCGACGCAGGGTGTTTAGGTGACAGCCCTGGCGCACCGTTATTTAAGGGATGCCATTGTAAAGCAAAACCACCTGAATTTATAGATTATTAGCTGGCATATCAATTCATGTTGTTGCTTGCCGGGTTAATATCAATACCGTTTCCTTAAGACTCCCCTCCCCTGAGGGAGGGGGAGGGGGAACATTGTTATTCATTACAGACTGATGTGTCCCCCTCCCGCCGGGGGAGGGGAATTTTTTACTTAAGGCAACGGCATTGAGGTTAATATCATCGTAGAAAAAGGGGAAAAAACGCTTATGTCAACAGCATTGGGATATACCGGGGAAACCCTTGTGTGAATAAATATAAACATAAAAATTCGGAGGATGACAATGAAAAAAATGATCTGTCTGATGGTGATGATACTGGCAGTTGCATTTTCTTCTGCAACTATAGCCGCAGAACGGAAAATGCTGACCATAGGAGTATCCGGCACATACAGCGGCGGTTTTGCATCTGTGGGCAAAAGTGTATCTGACGGAGAATCAGACTACCTGAAATGGCTGGAAAGCAGGGGGGGGATGGAATACATACGTCCTGACGGCGGTACGGAACAAGTCGGCCTTCGTGTCATTGTTGAAGATAACCGGTATAATCCTGCAAAATCAATGAGTGTCTATGAATCATTAAAGGCAAAGGGAGCAAATATGATTATCGGTTTCGGAAGTACGCCCGGGCAGGTATGTGCGGAGAGTGCATCCAAAGACCGTATCCCTTATCTGTCATGGTATGCATATGCAACCCCTTTGGGATACAGATCCAGGCCCCAGTATTACTGGACATTTCTGCCAACCATTGCGGAATCCGCCACCCCCATGATCAAATGGTTTGTCCGGGAAAAATGGAAAGGACCCGGAAAAGCCAGAATCGGCATTATGGCAGCGGATGTTCCGAGCTGGCGGATACTGGGGAAACCCGGCATGATGGACGGCTATATCCGCAGTATCGGGGGAGAATTGGGAGGGATTGAGTTTATTCCCCTGGTAAGTCCGGACCTGAGTGCCGTAATCGCGAAACTGCTTATGGAAAAACAGGTAAATTCCCTGATTCTCATCGGAACTTCATCCCACACAGTTGTGCTTGCAAAAAATATGAAACAGATGGGAATTGATTTGCAGAAAATAACGGTGATATGTAATATCAGTGCATGGGATGAAACGCTTTTTCAATCCGCACCTGAAGATATTGAAGGACTCTACGGAGAAATCCATACAGTCCTTCCGGATGAAGATGTTCCGGGAATGCAGTGGGTCCGGGAAGTCGCCGCATTGGCGGGCAGAAAACCGGAAGAAATGGTGGTGAATTACATCAGCGGAGTAATCGGCTCAATGATACTGGAAACCGCTGTGAGAAATGCTTTGGAAAAGCACGGTTATGAAAAAGTTGCCCGTTCAGGAGAGTATATCCGGGAGGAAATCCATACATTCAAAACATTTGATCCCGCAGGACTTTCCGCACCCGTCGGCGTACTGCATCCGGATCAGCCCTATTTTTATAATTATGCCAAGATCGTCAGGGCTTCCAAAGGAAAATTTACAGAAGCCGGAAAATGGATTTCCATTGACCGGATACAGGGATCGATGGAGTAATACTGATGAATATGTAAAAAGTACGAAATCCGGGTGTTTCAGTAGTTTAACATGCTGATTTTACTAAGGCTGAATTCCGGAAAAATGACTTTTTACCGGTTCATCAATACTGAATATTAAAACTTTCAGAAAAATGATTTCACTGTGCTGTCAGTCAGGGATGCCGCCGTCCGACTGAGCGTTCGACTGAGCTCACGCCGAAGCCTTGTGCAATTGATTTTCTGAAAGTCTGTAACGGGTTGCACCTGAATGTGAGAATATGAAACTGAAATACAAAATGGCAATCGGGGCACTGGGAATGCTTTTTACCCTTGTGTCAATTGCAATGGCTGTTACCACTGTTGTAATGAACCGGCAGTACAGCGAGCTGTCTGAAAAACTGATTCAGAAATCTTTTTCCGTCATTGAGAATGAACTGCATGAAAATGAACATGAATTGCTGAAATATTCCGAACAGATGGTTTCTGCTGAAAATATCGGATTAAATCTGAAATATATATCCGAAAATAAAAATACGGCAGAACATCTGATTATGCAGGCCGTTTATGAAAATGTAAGGGACGGTATATATGCCATTGCCAGAAGTTCCGGTGTATCAGAGGCGATAGTGTATGATGCCGACGGTGAACTGACCGTTTTTTTCCTGAACGAAAAGGACAGTTTCACTTTCGGATACTGTCACAGGAACCCGAAAGTCATGTATGAAATCACGGAACAGAAAAAAGATTCGGAGGTTGCAGGAAAATCAACGGTATCCAGGGAGGCTTTTGATAAAATCGCTTCGGAAGCGGGTAAAACACTGTTCAGGGAAAGAAAAACGGTCAGATATGAAATAAAAGACAATTATCTTTATATGGTTTCCTATGTTCCGATTATGGGGCAGGTGTATAATTTCAAAACAATGAAGACCGATACGAGGCAGTTCGGTATACTGATGCTTTCTTCGCAGTTCAGCGATGCCTTTATCAAAGAGCTGGCAACACTTTGCGGGACAGAAATAAATCTGTTTACCGAAAAGGGTTTCAGCACAGGTACACTCAGCGAATATAAGAACTTTGACATCAATGCCTTCGAGTCTGCGGATTCTTCAGCGGATTCCTCCGGGCGTTCTGATAAAAAAGAAAAAACACATGCTTTCAGTGATGTAAGAATCGCTGACAAAGATTTTGTACAGGGTGCTCTGCCGCTGCGGTCCGCAAACAAAACAGCGGCAGTGCTCGTGTCGCTGTATTCCAAAGATATAGCCAAAGCCAATACATGGCAGATAATCCGTATGCTGAGCCTGATATTTCTTTGCTGTATCTTTCTGTTTATCCCCTGCGTTTTATTTGTTTCCAATTATCTGACAAAAGCCATGGAGACAATTGTTTATGCAGCAAATCGCATTGCCGGAGGAGATTTTGATGCAGAAGTCGGTATTTATCAGAAAGATGAAATCGGAGAACTGGCCAGGGCTTTCGGAAAAATGAAAGATACCATCGGTCAGGTTACCGGTGACATGAACGGGATGATCCTGGCGGTTCAGGACGGCCGCCTGGATGTCCGCGGGAATGCGGGAAAATACAGAGGCGACTGGCGGAATCTCGTTGTCGGAATGAACAGTATGCTGGATGCTGTAGCCGATCCGGTTTCCATGACAGCACAGGCGATTGAACGTATTTCCAGAGGCGATATTCCGGGAAAAATTACAAATGAATACAAAGGCGATTTCGACAGGATCAGAAACAATCTGAATATGCTCATTGATGCCATGAACGAAATTACATGTATTGCCGAAGCCGTGGCAGACGGAAATCTGGAGATGGATGCCGCAGAACGCTCAGAACAGGACCGGCTGATGAAAGCCGTGAACCGGATGATAAACCGGCTCAATTCTATCCGGGAAGAAACGCATATGCTGATCCGGGCGGCCCGGGACGGTCGTCTGGATACCCGCGGCAATGCCCGGGCATTTGAAGGCGGCTGGCAGGAACTGCTGAAGGGAATCAATTCACTGATTGATGCTTTTTCAACTCCGATTTTTATGATGTCTGCCTTTCTTGAAAAGATGTCACGGGGTGATATTCCGGATATTATCACAGAAGAATACAAAGGGGATTATGACAGAGCAAAACGCAGTATGAATATGCTGATAAAAAATCACCGGGAATCTGTTCAGGTGGCGGAAAGAATTGCCTACGGAGATTTGTCGGTCCGGGTAAAAATTCTTTCCGAAAAGGATATTCTGGGGCAGTCTCTTACAAAAATGCTGAAAACAATTCAAAGGATTGTAGTGGATATCAATCAGCTTACAGAGTCGGCAACCGAGGGAATTATGGACGTTCGCGGAAACATGCACCGCTTTAACGGAGAATATTCGGGTATTATCAGCGGTGTGAATCAGACACTGGATGCTTTTGTCAGTCCTCTCCGGCTGGCAGCGGAATATATTGACCATATTTCCAAAGGAAATATTCCGAATAAGATCAATGAAGAGTATAAAGGCGATTTTAATAAAATCCGAAACAATATCAATGTGATGATAGACAATATCACTGCTTTTGCCGGTGAGGTGCGGGAAGCATCGGAAGAGGTATCTGCCGGCAGTGAGAGAATGCGGTCAGGGAATGAACAGATATCCGAACAGATTGGGTGTCAGGCCGAAAGTATTGAACAAATATCCGCTTCTATGCAGGAAATGAACAGCGTGGTGGAACAGAATGCGGAAAATGCACGTCAGACAGCAATCATCGCCATGAATACGGCAGCAGATGCACAGAAAGGCAAAGAAGCCATGACAGAAACCGTCCGGGCCATGAAAAACATATCCGAACAGATTTTTATTATTGAAGATATCGCCCGGCAAACCAATATGCTGTCTCTGAATGCGGCCATTGAAGCCGCGCTGGCCGGTGAATACGGAAAAGGATTCTCCGTTGTGGCAGAAGAAGTCAACAAACTGGCCCGGGAAAGCAGAAAAGCCGCTATCATGATCAACCGGCTCTCTGTAAACAACCTTGAAATGGCCGAACAGACAGGGAAAATGCTGGAAAATATGGTAACCGGTATACAGGAAACTTCCGATCTGATTCAAAAAATCAGCGATTCCGGTACGGAGCAGGCCAATGGTATCACCCAGGTCAACAGAGCTATCGGGAGACTGGAACATTTTATACAGAAAATTGCAGCGTCAACTGAAGAAATGGCATCCTTCAGTCGGAATTTTTCAACTCAGGCCGGAAAACTGCTTCAATCTGCATCATTTTTCAAACCTAGCAAAAACGAAGTGCGGATCACAAAGACTTTTCCGGACAAATCGCTACGAGAACATCATCAGAAAGCAAGAGAAAATAAGCCAGAAGTGCAAAAAAAGGATTCATCGGAACATTCCGAAATGATAGAAAAAAACGCATAAATCCCTGACATTGCCTTCGGGAATCCGCCAAATCATATCCTTATTTCTTCAATCACATTGTTTGGCAGATAACTATTTGCCCTGACAATATTTTTCTGATTCCGGCCGGAAAACATAAAATTTCATCTTGACAAAATATCACTTCCGTGCCATTAAAAAATAAAACCTACCTAACGACCGGTCGGTAAAAAACAGATGCAGATTCCGTATTTTTGCGGAGACAGTATGAAACCGTGCCGGGATATGAATATTATTTACTCATCTACCACCCCATCCCCCATAAGGAGGCATTGTGGACTTCGATTTGACAAAAGAACAGGAAATGATTCGCAGGGAAGTCCGTAAATTCGCAGAAAGCGAAATTGCACCGATAGCCCTGGAACTGGATGAAAAAGAGGAATTCTCTGTTGAACTGACCCAAAAAATGGGAGAAATCGGTCTGTTCGGCATGTTTGTCCCGGAAGAATACGGCGGGCAGGAAATGGATTATATTTCCTATATTATTGCGGTGGAGGAAATCGCCCGTGTGGACGGTTCCCAGGCGGCCACGGTTGCCGCGGGAAATTCCCTGGGCATCGGCCCCCTGTATTATTTCGGTACGGAAGAGCAGAAAAAGAAATACCTGCCCAAACTGTGCAGCGGAGAGGCCCTGTGGGGATTCGGCCTGACCGAGCCTACGGCCGGTTCCGATGCGGGCGGCAGCAAGACCACAGCTGTAAAAGACGGCAATGAGTGGGTACTCAACGGTTCCAAAATTTTCATCACCAATGCGGCCTGTGATATGTCACTGGGGGTCACGGTGCAGGCCATCACCGGGAAACGTCCCAACGGCAAACCGGAATATACCTGCTTTATTGTGGAACACGGCATGAAAGGCTTTAAAACCCAGGCCATGCACAAAAAAATGATGTGGCGGTCTTCCAATACTGCGGAACTCTATTTTGATGATGTCCGGATTCCCGAAGAAAATATTCTGGGCAAACCCGGTGACGGTTTTCACCAGATGCTCAAAACTCTGGACGGAGGACGGCTGTCCATAGGGGCTATGGGACTGGGGGGCGCGCAGGGAGCCTATGAAATGGCCCTGAAATACGCCAAAAAACGGGAGCAGTTCGGCCAGCCCATCAGCAAATTTCAGGCCGTGGCTTTCAAACTGGCCGACTGTGCCATGGAAATTGAATGTGCCCGGAACCTGCTCTACAAAGCCTGCTGGCTCAAGGATCACAAACGTCCCTTTGAATCTCTGGCGGCCATGGGAAAACTCTACTGCTCGGAACTCATGGGAAGAGTGGTGAATCATGCGGTGCAGATTCACGGCGGTTACGGTCTGATGAAGGAATACAATGTGGAAAGATTCTACCGGGATCAGAAACTGCTGGATATTGGCGAAGGTACGTCCGAAGTGCAGAGACTGGTCATTTCCCGCCATATCGGCTGTTAGGGAACAGAATTCAGGATTTAGGGCCTGGAGAATAGGATTCAGGGGGTAGCAAAACCCAATCCCCAAATCCTACCCCCTACCCCCCAAATCCCAATCCCTCAAACATTCAACGTTATGGAGAAAATTATGAGCGAAAAGCTGCTCCTTACAGATATTGAAAATCAGGTGGCCATTCTCACCCTGAACCGGCCAAAAGTAATGAATTCCTTCAGTTTTGAACTGCTCCGCGCTTTGCGGGATGCGGTGGAAGACCTTCGTTTTAATAAGGATATCCGGGTGATTATCATTACCGGAGCCGGAGAAAAGGCATTCTGTTCCGGTGCGGATCTCAAAGAAAGGGCCACCCTGACACCGGTGCAGGTAAAGGAATTCATCTTTACCATCCGCAATCTTTTCACATCCATCGAGCAACTGCCCAAACCGGTCATCGCAGCGGTTAACGGAATTGCCCTGGGAGGCGGTACGGAACTGGCCCTGGCCTGCGATATACGCATTGCATCAAAGACTGCGTCCATGGGACTGACAGAAACCCGACTGGCCATCATTCCGGGTGCAGGCGGAACCCAGCGGCTTCCCCGTCTTGTGGGCAAAGGCAAGGCCAAGGAACTCATCTTCACGGGCCGCCGGGTGGATGCACAGGAAGCCCTGGACATCGGACTGGTGAATCAGATCTGCGAACCTGCAGAATTGCTGGACGAATGCCGGAAAATGGCCGCCATGATCTGCGAAACCGGCCCCATTGCCATCGAACAGGCCAAATATGCCATCAATTACGGACTGGAAACCGATCTCAGTACCGGGCTGGCACTGGAATCCAACGCCTACTGGGTTACCATTCCCAGCAAAGACCGTCTGGAAGGACTGGCTGCCTTTCGGGAAAAACGGAAACCAGTATACACAGGGGAATAGGGGGGAATATGAGTGAAAACCGAACATTCTGGGAAAATGAAGAAAGACTGCTGGATGAAAGAGTCTCCCGGGCAACCTGGCCGGGCGGACAGAAAGCGGTGGACCGTCTGGCAAAACAGGGAAAAAAACCGGTGAGGGAACTGGTGCAGCTGCTCATTGATCCGGATACGGAATTTTATGAACTCAGCCGCATTGCCGGATTCGGCGTGAATTATCCGGGCGGTATTGAGGATGTGCCCTGCGCGGGACTGGTCACGGGTATCGGTAAAATTAACGGCAACTGGACCATGATCTTCGGCAATGACAGCCGGGTCAAGGCCGGCACCTATTTCCCCATCACCCTGAAAAAACACATCCGGGCACAGGCCATTGCAGAACGCTGCGGACTGAACTGCGTATATATTGCGGATTCGGGCGGTGCATTCCTGCCCATGCAGGCCGATGTTTTTCCCGATGACGGTCATTTCGGTTCCATGTTTTACAACATGGCCCGCATGTCGGCCATGGGACTGAAGCAGGTGACGCTGAGTACGGGCGGGAATACCGCGGGCGGGGCCTATATCGTCTTCATGGCCTGCCAGTCCATCATGATTGATAAAATGTCCTATTCCTTCCTGGGCGGGCCGCCTTTGGTGAAAATGGCCACCGGCGAAGTGATTTCCGCGGAAGATCTGGGCGGGGCCAAAGTCCATACCCAGATTTCCGGGGGAGCCGATCATTTCTGCGGAGATCAGGAAGAGGCCGTCTATAAAGTACGGGAAATTCTGGCCCTGGAAAAACCCCAGGAAATCAGCATTCACCGTTATGCGGAAAGTCCCCCCGCATCTGGTGCAGACAGCATTTATGATATTATGCCTGCCCAGATCCACCAGAGCATTGACGGCAGAAAAGTGCTGGAATGCATTGCGGATGACAGTTATTTTTATGAATACAAAAGAGATTACGCGCCCGGACGCGGGGATAATATTGTTGCGGGAAAAATCCGCATCAAAGGCATTCCGGTCGGTGTTATTGCCTCCAATTCCGTCGGCATCATCTTTGCCGAGGCCGCACGCAAGGCAGCGGAGTGGATTGTGCGCTGCTCCCAGGAAAAAACACCTCTGCTTTTTGTCCAGAATGCACCCGGTTATATGGTGGGGTCGGAGTCCGAGCATATGGGCATCGGCAAATACGGTTCGGATATGGTGCGCTCCGTATCCTGCGCACAGGTCCCCCGCATCCAGCTGGTCATCGGTCCGGACAACGGAGCCGCCAACTACGGCATGTGCGGACGGGCCTACCGGCCCCATTTCCTCTTCCATACCATGCGCGCCCGCACCGGCGTTATGAGCGGACGGAGTGCCGCGGGTGTGCTGCTTTCCATAGAGGAACGCAAACGGGAAGTCAAAGGCAATCCCATGACAGATGAGGAAAAACAGGCTTTCAGTCAGAAAATGATTGAAAAATATGACGGAGAGGCGCATCCTTTTTACTGCGGCTCCCGGATTCTTAACGACCGGGTACTGAAATTTTCCGAAATCCGCGACTGGCTGGCCATGGCCTTTGAAGTCAGCCTGCTGCAGCCCATCGGTGAACCTTCATTCGGGAATTTCAGATTTTAGGGGCTGGGGAGATCGGAAGAGCA
>JAABRU010000181.1 GCA_011390755.1 Desulfobacteraceae bacterium
ACAAATCTTTAACATATTGAAATTACAACATATCCAAAATTAATCATTTGGATAAATATAGACATAATATATTATTGTTTCAGGTAGTTAAAATGATTAAACCGCAAAATAGCTGCGCAAGTTCAGTTTCATGTCTCGTTGCGAGTAATAACTCATAACCGTTTATATGAAAGCTTTCCCCGCACCTCGTTCCCACGCTCAGCGTCAATGCCGTTAAGTTAAGCAAAAAATCCCCCTCCCCAGGTGGAAGGGGTTGGGGGAGGGGACGTATCAGTTGGTAATCAGAAATAATTTCACCCTCCCCCTGCCCCTCCCTCAGGGGAGGGGGGGCTTAAGTCAATGACATTGTCCGCTTTCTCAGAAGACAAGTGCAATCATAAATCCGTACAGACACATGGCCAGAAAATAAAGCATGAATTTCATATATTTTTTGGCTTCTTCCTGATTTTTCTGTTCTATATTGATACACATAATGGTGAAAAAATAAAAAAAGACGGCAATATGCGCACCCCATACAAGGAGTTCGAGCAGCTGGTGCAGCAAATTCATAATGTATCGCTTTCCCTTATTGCAATTTCAATATTATTGACTTCAGCGGACAGGGGAACCGGGTGAGTGTCCGGGAATCCGGACAAAACATTTCCGCCCCTGTTTCCGTCCCTGTACAATGACGCTGCCTGCAGTCTGTATCTGCCATAAACGGCCTAAAATGCAGTCAGAGCATGAAAATGACATACCGCGGGGACACACGGTGTGCGTTTCAGAGCCGCAGACACGCCGTGCGTCTTCGGCTCTGCTGTAATCATTCAGCATGTAATGTAAGTTCTCTCTTTGAAAAAAAACCGGAGTCGGAAAACGGAACCACAGATTCACGCAGATTCACACAGACAAACCGGATTCCGTCACCCGTGCATATCTGTGTACGGTAGTGGGTCAAACCGGTTGATTTGAAATTCCCCTCCCCCGGCGGGAGGGGGCAGGGGAGGGGGATTCAGGCGATTTGACCCACTACCCTGTGTACATCTTCGGTTTTCAAAGGTTCCGCCTCTTTTCTCAGCAGATATATTCAGCATTACACATTCAGCATTACACATTCAGCATTACACTTTCAGCATTACACTTTCCCCTGTTTTTTCAGGCTTCCCTGCCCGGTGGCTTCCAGTACACTCTGCCAGAGCCGTCCCTGGGGATTGATCTGTTTGCGTTTTCCCGCGGATGCACTCATGGGAACATGGACAAAATGATTGTTCCAATGCCCCACCAGCACTTTTGTTTTTCCGGCCATGGCAGCATGCACCGCATTCCGGCCCAGAAAACTGCAAAACACATGATCATTGGAATTGGCGGGCAGACTGCGGATGTTATAGCTGGGATCAATATATTTCAAAGAAATATCCGTCCCTTTTTCCTTAAAGTATTTTACAATATTTTCTTTGAGAAAAACACCGATGTCCTGCAGGCGGATATTGCCGGATTCATCCCTTTTCGCGCTGACCTCAAAAAATGTCTGTCCCGCACCTTCTGCCACCACAATAACAGCATGTCCGCTGTCCGCCAGACGTTTTTCCAGTTTTTCCAGAAATCCCCCGGTGCCCTCCAGATCAAAATCCACTTCCGGGATAAGAACAAAATTCACATCCTGCTGGGCCAGGGAGGCTGTGGCGGCAATAAAACCGGAATGCCGCCCCATCAGTTTGATAAGCCCGACACCGTTGGGATAGCCGCGGGCCTCGTTGTGCGCTGCCCGGATGGACTGGGTGGCCACATCCACTGCCGTATCAAATCCGAAAGAACGGGATACCATATAAATATCATTGTCTATGGTTTTGGGAATTCCCAGTACGCTGATTTTCAGATTTCTTTCCAGAATTGCATCCGCAATTTTGCTGGCTGCCATCAGGGTTCCGTCCCCGCCGATCATAAACAGCATACCGATATTCATGCGTTCCATACTGTCCACAATCTCGTTCACATCCTGGGGGCCGCGGGAAGAACCGAGAAAAGAACCGCCTTTGCGGATAATATCACTCACAGCACCGGGGCTGAGTTCCACCACATCATGACGGTACCGGGGAATAAAACCCTGAAGACCAAAGCGGATGCCGTAAATATTCCGCACTCCGTATCCGTAATACAGTTCCAGCACAATGGAGCGGATAATGCCGTTGAGACCGGGACAGAGTCCTCCGCAGGTGACCAGTGCGCAGCGGAGTTTGCTGGGATCGAAATATATCATTTCCCGCGGCCCTGCCAGTTCAAATGCTGCGGGTTCCTGTCCTTCCCGCATCATTTCCGCAATGCGCCCTGCATCAATGTCAATGAGTATTTTTTTCTCATCTGAAAAGAAAAAACGTTCCCCTTCTTTTGTTCCCTTCCGAAGGGGATTGGGAATCCGGGATTCTCCCAGACTGAGAACCCCGGTATGAATATTATTATCAATTTGCATGTTTTCTCCTTTAGCGTAAACGGGAAACGCAGATTTTCAGAAAAATGGCAAAGCAGAAACTATTCTCCGAAAAGCACCGAAAAATCGATTTCCGGGCAGGGCAGGGTTTTCACTTCCACCCGTGCCTGCGCGTCATCCAGCCGCAGTCAAAAGGCGCAAAGAAAACCTTACATTTTTCCTTATTATTCTTCAGATATTTTAAATGAGTTCCCAACGCTCCCCTTCCGGCCATTTCAGGTAATCCGTGCAGGTATGACTTTCTTCTTTTTTCATTGCCAAAGCCGATGTTACCTGTCGCCTCTTTTTCCTACACCATTTTCAGATGCCTTGCCTGTGCAACCAACTGCTTTGCCAGTCGCACCGTGGCCTGATCCACCATGCGACCTTCCACAGCCACGGCCCCGCGCCCCCCGGCTTCCGCACCTTCTATGGCGGAAAGTACTTTGGCAGCGCGGTCAATATCTTCCTGAGAGGGGGAAAAAACCTGATTGAGTGTTTCAATCTGTCCCGGATGGATGGCCCATTTTCCGTCGCATCCCAGTGCGCAGGACATTACCGCGGATTGTTTCAGTCCTTCCGTATCTTTGAAATTGCCGTAGGGGGCATCAATGGCCATAAACCCGTTGGCCTTGGCGGCCATGACCATGCGGCTCAGGGGAAAATGCCAGCGGTGGCCGGGATAGAGTTCCTCCTCCTTTTCCCCGTGCCCGGAAATGGAAACCAGTCTGGCTCCCACGGAAGCCGAATAATCCGCGATACCGAATACAAGGGTAATCAGGCGCGGGGAAGCAGCCGCAATTTCTGAAACACAGTCCAGACCGATGGCCGTTTCTATGGAGGCTTCAATAGCGATGCAATTGGAAAATCCCCGGTTCATCTCAATGCCGTCCAGCATCCGCCCGGCAAAATGAATATCCCCCGGATGATTCACTTTGGGGATAACAATGGAATCCAGCCGGTCCCCTGCCCCTTCCGCAACCTCCAGCAGATCCCGGTAGGCATAGGGGGTGTCGGTACTGTTGATGCGGACGCTCACGGTTTTTTCTCCCCAGTCAATGGACTGAAGGGAGCGGATAATCTGTTTCCGTGCTTCTTCTTTTGCATCCGCGGGCACACTGTCTTCCATATCCAGCATAATCACATCCGCGGCACACTGCGCTGCCTTATGGTGCATTTTTTCCACATGACCGGGAACGGATAATATGGATCGTCTGGGCTTCATAGATGATTTCTCCAATGATATTGTTTGATATTATATCCCCATGATCATAATTTTTTCCATAACTGTATGAAATTACGGAATCCTCTCTTTGCAAAGGGGGCAGGGGATTTCCTCCCTGATTCTCTGAAATCCCCCTGAATCCCATTTCCGTCAGGTTAAGAGAGGAGGAGTCCCGAACTGAAAGTTTGGGATGCTGAAATTATTCAGAAAAACAGTGCCAAACTTTCAGCATGGCACTCCCCTGAAGTCTTAACCTGACGGCAATGCCCTGAATCCCCTTTTCCAAAGGTGACTTTCATCAGAATTTATGACTTTCGGTTAAATATCAGAAATACAGACATCTGTCCAATACTTATCCCTGTCCGGCTCCCCTGCTGAAAAAGTCTTTTCTCCCACCTGTTTTTTCTATGGGGAAAAGGAAGAGAATGAAATCGTATATTTCCCCCTCTGATTACCCTTTCTTCCCTATTGCTGCCCTCTCTTTTCTATATTATTTATTTGTTGATAGCGGGTCAAATCCCTTGATGACGGTATCCCTTCTCCGGCAATGCTGTTGGCCCAGGGTCGGAGGAGTGTCGGATTTACAGTTTGACATGCTGAAATTATTTAGAAAAAGACCTGCCAAACTGCAGGTTTGGCACTCCGGTGTGCGTCTCTGCACAAAACACCGGGTGAAACAGATACGGAGAAAGGCTGCCCTATGTCACAAAAAAAGGAACTGAATATTATCACTTTTATTTCATTATTTTTCTGGATACAGATCTGTGCATGTGCACAGGAAAAACATATCCGGATAATTGAAAATTCCGATACAACCTGCCTGAATACAGATACCCTTCCGTATGTCCCCACGGATTCACAGTGCAACACTTCGGAAGAAAAAACAGCACCGAAAGATACGGATTATTTTCTGACGCGGCAGTGCAGAGAATGGGATATTGGGCAGACATGTCCTTCGGATTGTCCGGACAGCCGGACATGGCCGATCTGCACTGAAAATCCGGCAGAAACAGAATGGCATAAATACGCCGGAAATCCGGAAACAGAAAAATCCCCGAATCCGGCAGACCGCGGCTTTTACCGGCAGTATTCAAAAAAACTGGGAATCCCCCTGGAGGGGATGGAAAATAAAAAACTGCTGAAATCCGTGGCAAAATGGATGGGCACACCTTATCTTTGGGGCGGATGCTCAGACAGGGGAATTGACTGCTCCTGCCTGATCAAAAACATCTATGCAGAAGTGTACGGAATGGATCTGAACCGCACTTCTCTGCAGATCTGCAGTGAGGATTTCAGGCCTGTGGATACAGAAAATCTGAAAGAAGGCGATATTATCTGCTTTGACATGGAGGAAAACGGTATTTCCCATGTGGGTATGTATCTGAAAAACAATAAATTTGTTCATGCCAGTCTGTCCAAAGGTGTCAGAATCAGCAATCTGCAGAAAAACTATTATCAGAAACGCCTGGTAATGGCCGGACGCGCGGTTTCTTCGGGGGAAATAAAAATGGCAAAACTGTCAATCGGAGAACTGCTTATTGTCAACCGGTAAATCCCCGCCCAAAAAAATATCTTGAACATTTCAGAGAAATCATATATATACCCCTTTTTCTTATGCCGGTGACAGCGATTGGCGGAAACGGTGCAAAAGCCAAACCCACTGCAGGGTCAGTGCCATTTAGGTTAAGCAGTTGCCGGAGTGCCAAAATGAAGTGAAAGGGAATTTTGGCCGGATTTTCCGAATCGTTTCTGTGTTCCAAACTTTCAGTTCAGGACTCCCCCACCCTTAACGTCAATGTCACTGACGGAAAGACTCCCCTCCCCTGAGGGAGGGGCAGGGGAGGGTGAAAAGGGTCTTTCATTACAGTCCGCTGCCTCCCCCTCCCCTGGCCCCTCCCGCCGGGGGAGGGGAATACTCTGCTTACGTCAATGACATTGCCCTTAGCGTAATGCCATTGCATCGCAGGGTGGGGCGGAAAGCTGCGGATCTTATTGTATTTAAAATAATGAGATGACCGGGCAGCCTGCTGAATGATTGCGGGAGGTCCGGTTTTTTTATGCTTATTTTTCTTAAAAACCGGCAGGATTTAAGACTGCCGGGCCAGTGACACTGACGGGGACATTGACCGCCGGGTTAAAAAATACCGGAAGAAAACAGCGGAACCTTCACACGAACAGCAGAGGATACTGAAACAGAAATATGTCAGACAGATACAGAAACTTCAGACAGATACATTTTTACATTCTTCTTTTTACACCGTTTCTTTGTTTTTCCTGTAACAGCCGGATGCATATGGAAACATTTTCCAAACCGCTGCTGCAGATATCTGTTCCGGAAAAAACTCCTTCAGCAGAATCCCAAAAAATATCATCAGACTACCGGTCTGACATACTTCCGGCCGCTTCCGCAGAAAAAAATACGGATGTAAAAACAGAAAATTCCGAATCACTGCAAATATCAGAAATATCCCTCCCCGTTTCCGCCGGAACTTCAGAAAATGCTGCCGGAAAAGCGGAAAAAACGGTCGGCACAGACATGGAAAACAGGCGTGCGGAAGCAGAAGACAAAGCAGAAAAACAGGAAATTTTCTATGAAAATCTATCCCGTATTCCGGGCATAGGTCTGGACGGCACAGAAAGATCGGAAGAGCACACGTCTGTTGACGAATGGGTGGGAACCCCTTACCGGATGGGCGGATGTTCAAAATCGGGGATAGACTGTTCCTGCCTTGTCAAAACCATTTTTGAAGATGTGTACGGCATATCGCTGTCCCGGACATCCCGCAGTATTTTTAAAGAATCGGAACGCATTTCCAAAGAGGAACTGCGGGAAGGGGATATTATCTGTTTCCGAAACAGAAGCAAAAGAATTTCCCACATCGGTATCTATCTGAAAGACGGAAAATTTGTCCACGCCAGTCGGAAATACGGTGTGACCGTCAGTGACATGAATAAACAGTATTTCAAAAAAAGATATGCCGGTGCCGGAAGAATTCTTTCCGGCAATGCTGTCCGCCTCTCCAAAATTCTCCCCGATGCTCTGTCAGCATTTGAATGAAAAATGACATTACTTCTGTTCAGGGCATACTGCATCGGCCCCCAAGGCTTTTGACCTCAGCCCTCGCACCCTGTCAGGCCCGTATCCGCTCTGTTTTCCGTGAAAACTCCGTATCTGCCTGTAAAAATCAGAGCAGACCTGAACCTCTGCCGCTTTTTTCATATGGATGCAGACATATTTGCAGTGCCCTTAATTAAAGTATTTCCGGACGGCCAAAATGAAGTGAAAGGAAATTTTGGCCGGATTTTCCGAATTATTTCAGTGTCCCGGACTTTCAGATCGGGATGCCGCCGCCCTGAAGCCAACACCATGGGGACAGATTTGTGGTTGTCATCATTTCAGCAAAGTGCTATTACTCTCCCGTGACTGAAACACAGGAGGCATACTGATGGAAAAAAAAATGAGTGAAAAAGATTATTCACTGCTGGACAGCCCCGGAGTGCTGCAATATCTCTTTCATCCGAGACCGGAAAATCCGATTCTTTACGGCATGTCTCCGGAGCGGGATATTTTTATCCCGGTTGAGAAAGACATCATGATCGGAGCCGCCTTTTATATGGAAAAAAAAGAAAACCCCAATATTCTTTTTTTCCACGGAAACGGCGAAATTGTGGCGGATTATCAGGATCTGGGCCCCCTGTACAATCAGCTGGAACTCAATTTTCTGGCAGCGGATTACCGGGGATACGGCAGATCTGACGGTTCCCCCACTGTCAGCAGCATGATGCGGGACTGCCGCAGCATTTTTGAATTTACATGCAGATGGCTGCGGGAAAATGCTTACAGCGGACCTGTGATTGTCATGGGCCGTTCCCTGGGCAGTGCATCCGCTTTGGAACTGGCTTCGCAGTATGCGGATCAGGTGGACGGTCTGATTATTGAAAGCGGTTTTGCCCATACACTGCCCCTGCTTCGGCTCCTCGGGGCACAGACAGAGGGACTGGAAGAAAAATCAGCATTTTGCAACAGGGATAAAATCGGCAATTATCAAGGCCCTGTGCTGATTATCCATGGGGAAAATGATCATATTATCCCCTTTTCAGACGGACAGGCACTTTATGATGCCTGCATTTCGGACAATAAAACACTGCTTACAATCCCCCGGGCCGATCATAACAATCTGCTCCATACCGGTTTCAGGGAATATATGGCAGCAGTGAAAACCCTGGCAGATAACTGCCGGAACATGTAACCCGGATTATTCATAAACCTGAACAGATCTCCGAATCATAATGCTTCATCTGAAAACAGAGTTGCAAAGCTGATTTTCGTCATTTTATTTTCGGACAGTTATCGAATTTTATGAATAATGCGGGGTAAAAAAATCAGCGTAAGGAAAGAAACATTTATGGTATTGTCCATTTTCAACAACATTCGCAATAAACTGAAAAAAATCGGCAAATCCGGAAAAAAGAAAAGCGGGGAAAGCCCGGAGGAATCACAAAGTGAATCTGTAAAAAAAGATACCCCCCCGGAAAATCAGGTACCGAAAAAAGGGAAAAAACGCCGGAAAAAGAAAAAAAGCAGCACTCCGGCTGCAGCCGCCCCCATCCGTTCTTCCTCTGATTTTATCAAAACCCATGCCGAATGGGATCCGTCCTCTTTCAATGTACCTCCGGCTGAGGATAAGACCCGTTTCCATGACCTGGATCTGCCCGGGGAAATCATGCATGCAATTGACGATCTGGGATTTCAGTACTGCTCACCCATACAGGCAGAAATACTTCCGGCCACCCTGAGCGGCCGGGATGCTTCGGGCCAGGCCCAGACCGGAACAGGGAAAACAGCGGCCTTTCTGATAACACTGCTTTCCCATTTTATCCGCAATCCTCTTTCCGGGAAAAGAGAAAAGGGAACCCCCCGCGCGCTGGTGCTTGACACAACCCGGGAACTGGTCATGCAGATTACTGAAGAAGCCGAACTTTTATCCAAATACTGCCGGGTATGCACAGTAAGTGTTTTCGGCGGAACAGATTACCAGAAACAGCGGCGGCAGCTTTCCGAACAGGAAACCGATATTGTTGTGGCAACCCCGGGCAGACTGATTGATTTCTGTGAGCATTATGATGTGAATCTGAATAAACTGGAAATTCTGGTCATTGATGAGGCCGACCGGATGATGGATATGGGATTCATCCCCCAGGTTCGGCGGATTGTACGGCATACACCCCACAAAGACAGACGGCAGACACTTTTTTTCAGTGCAACCATGACCGGGGATGTGGAACGGCTTTCATCCCAGTGGACCAATGAGCCTGCCACAGTGGAGATTGAGCCGGAACAGGTGGAAACAGCCTCGGTCGAGCAGATTGTCTATCTGGTAACCGGAAGGGAAAAATTTGCCCTGCTGTATAATACCATTGTCCGCCAGGATCTCAAACGGGTCATTGTATTCTGCAACCGCCGTGACGAAACCCAGCGGGTGGGGGATCATCTGAACCGCTACGGGATCAACTGCGCGGTGATTTCCGGCGAAGTGGCCCAGAAAAAAAGGATGCGGACTTTGGAACAGTTCCGCTCCGGCAATATCCGGGTGCTTGTGGCAACAGATGTGGCGGGCCGGGGCCTGCATATCGAAGGGGTCAGTCATGTGATCAATTATACACTTCCCCATGAAGCGGAAAACTATGTTCACCGCATCGGCAGAACCGGACGGGCCGGGGCCACCGGCACTTCTGTCAGTTTTGCCTGCGAGGAGGATTCATTTTATATTCCGGCAATTGAAGAATTTTTGGGACATCCCCTTTCCTGCACCCAGCCGGAAGAAGAATGGCTGAAACTGCCGCCCGCACCGGAATCCTCCCGGCAGAAAACCCCGAAAAAACGCCGCCCCCGGAATCCCCGGTCCAAAAAGCAGTTTTCATAATGCAGGCCGTGAATCAATGTCAACGGATTTGCCCCACTGCCATTTCATTACAAAAATAAAAAGAATGTTCCCGTTCCCGCCCCCCGGATCATTCACAGCATTTAGTCCCGCAGACAGCAAAATCATGCGCCGGACGGGGGGCCGCCTGGTAGCGGTATCGAATTGACTGATGATATTTTAATTTAACCAGGAGTTGCGCTGTTGAAATATAAACCACTGTTTTTATTGTATGTGAATATTTTTCACACATAATAAATTCAAACAGTTAAAAATCAACTGCGTAACTCCTGGTTAACAACTGATTTATTTAGCCTGCATTATTCACACGTTTTAGTCCCTGGCAGATAAACAGCTGATTAATTTGCTTATACGAAAACACAGCTTAAAAACTCAGTTTTTTGTGTCTTCCTGTATTTACTGTAAAAAACTGATTTGTGAATAATTCAGGTTAGATAATATTGACAATCTCGTAAAAAGTCGGAAAATCAGGTTTTGATACATATTAATCTGCTGATTTTATTAACAGCGATTTTTGATTGTGTCCTGTGATAATTGAAAAGACCCTGCGTCCGTCTGTTAATGCACTGATTCTGAAACGGATCGGATAATTTTCTGAATCATTTGCAAAAGCCCGGCGGATAAGGCTTTTCAATAAGGGCAGGACACTAATCGATTTTTGAAATTTGGACTTTTTACCGGTTCATCAATATTGATGGTCTCGTAAAAAGTCGGAAAATCAGGTTTTGATACATATTAATCTGCTGATTTTATTAACAGCGATTTTTGAAATTTGGACTTTTTACCGGTTCATCAATATTAATAAGTCAAAAAAGTGCATCTTCCAACGCATCGTTATACCGCTTCTCGGTTCCTTTGACAGATTGCCGGACGGAAACACATACTGCCACGCCATTCTCTGTCAGCTTTTCTGTATTTCCGGTGCAGTGCATTGGGCAGTCATACCGAACCGTATCCATCTGCCAGATTCTGATTATGAAGAGTTTTTACTCCTGGAAAATGATATTTGAGCAGGCGGATCAGGGATTCAGTAAAGGTGCTTATTCTGTCCTTAGACCCTATCCGAAAACCAGTTTCCCGATGTTCGGAACCCCTGTTTTTGCCGGGTTTAAAAATCGGTTTCGAAGGTTTTCGGATAGACTCTTATTCCCTTTTCCCGAACGCACTGTGATTTCTTTGAGTTCAAAATCAATATCATGTACCCGCAAAACCGAAGAGTTTCGGCAATCCGCAGCCCGCTGCCGTAAAGCAGTTTTACAACAGGGTGATTTCCGAAAAAGATAATACCAAAGGAGTGCCGAACGGAAAGTTTGGCAGTGTCCGGCAAATGACAGTCCCGCTCACAGACTTTCCGTCTGTGAGACGGTACATTCATATTCGGAAATCGCCCAGGCTGCCGGCACTCCGCTTATGAAAGAAATCACTTTTGCGACTTCTTCACGGCTCATCGCAACCGGAATATTTTTCTTTGTTTTTCCACATACTGCATCAGCCTTCTGATCGAATTGATGTTTAAGAACCTGTTTGTAAAGAAACACCAGCGCATTCACTGCCTGATTCTGCGTGGACGGTGAAACATGAAGATTCACGGCAGGATGCGTCAGAAACTGTTCTATTCTGATTTCCCCGTTTTCCGGATCATCACGGGATTTCATTTTGTGAAACTGAATAAATCTCTTAATTCAGTCACAGTATGACCGTTCCGTATGGATGGAGCAATGATGAAGCCGCATCACATCCCGTACCCGGTCCGGAATTTTATTATCTTTTGCGCTTGACATAATCCAAGTGATGGAATAATCAAAATTTTATGTACTGAAGCAGGTAGAGGTAGAATTTAATATTGATGAATCGGTAAAAAGTCCAAATTTCAAAAATCGCTATTAATAAAATCAGCAGATTAATGGGTATCAAAACCTGGTTTTCCGACTTTTTACGGAATCATCAATATTGAAAACGGGAATACCTGACAGGACAAATTTTCCATGATAATGGGTGCTTTGGGCTATTATCAGGGAAAAATGACCTGATAATAAATGGCTATGATGCGATACAGACTAATCGAAAAAAATGAGCCTATGCAAAAAGGCGATCAGTTTCTACAGGACGACGGTACATGGGTTGACGCTCCCTGGTATTTTCTGAGATGCAGATATAACCCGGTGCTAATGCTACCGTGTCGCCGTCCGCAACATAACCCACCAGTGCAGCGGACAGCAGGGGGCTCCGCTTTTTCCACAGATTCGGCGGCATGATCGCCCCCTGCTGCCGCTGACCTTTGGGCGTTATTTTTTTAACGATGAAAGGGAAACAAGAAAAATGAGGAAACAAAATTTGATGAATATGTAAAAAGTCCGAAATACGGGGATTTCAGCAATTTAACATACTGATTTTACTAAGACTGAATTCCGGAAAAATGACTTTTTACCGGTTCATCAAATTTGTTTAGGAAATTCAATTACGGGATTGCTGTATCAATGATGATAATTTTCTTCGTAGCACCTTCAGCATTCTCAGAATCTTGGGAAGCGGGAGATCTCGCATATTTCGTTCTAAAAGAAGTTGGAAGCAACAAATGTATTATATAGTACTCCAATTTTGGTTTTTCCAGGCACAGTTTTTGCGTTTGAATCGGATTGCTGAAAAACGGCTGTTTCTGACTCCGAAAACGTGAAAACAGGTCAAAAAAGTATGTTTTTGGGCTTAGCAATTTTTGTACCCGGAAAAACCAAAATTGGATCAGTATAGGTACTTATTACATCAATAAAATTAGTGACGGTGTCGCTAATGTTACAGGTGTTGACAAAGATGGGAATAAGACAGAAACAAAAAATATCAGTGTCAAGCACTTGAATGAGACTTGTGTTAAGTGGTACGCTGAAGCATTGAAGCAAAAAGAAGCATGTGAAGCAAGAAAATAACCCGGCACTCCAACGACAAATGGGGGATGGAACGCTGACGGAAGCCCCCATTTTCCGCTGACTTTTGCTGTTTTATTCTGTATCGGCGGCTGTTCTCTGCATGGCAAAATGATATGAGATTCAAATACGATATTAAAAAAAGCGAACAACTCAGAAAAAATCCGAAACGTGGGATTGGATTTGATGATGTGCAGGAATTGTTTGAGCATTATTATTATGAAGATATGAGATGTGACGATCCAACCCAATATTCCGCCACCGGCTGGGTGCAGGGAAAATTATATACAGTAATCTATGAACAAAGATTTGACAATGAAGGTTTGTATTATCACCTTGTAACCTTATGGAAGGCGACCAGACAGGAGGTGAGAAATTATGCCGAAAATAGCTGAAAGGATAGCAACTGCTGACGAAATAGCTGAAATGGCGGACAGAGGAGAAGATATTTCAAAATTTTTTACCGGTGATGGTAAAATGAAACCGCCTCTTAACAAAGCCGGAATGCAATGTGTCAGTGTAGATTTTACTCCGGAAATGTTGCATGAATTGGACAATATCGTCAGAGAAGTAAATATTAGCAGACAGGCTGTTATAAAAATGTATATACGCCAGGCGATTGATCAGTATTATATTGCTAAAAAGGCGATGGCTTAATAAACGCAAAAAATAACCATGCGTTCAGGCGGACAGACCTTGTTCCGTAACAGATTTGAATAATTAACATTAAATCTGTGCATGGAATATGCGGGATCGGTATCTCTGCAGCCGGTCTGCCGCTTAACTCAGCGTTGTACGGAAGTCCTTCGGACAGGGGGGCGGGTACTTTTACCCTAATGCATAAATCATGCCCGCACTGACATACGGAGCGGGACTTCCGCACAACCATGCGGTGAAGCGGACAGCGGGCAGGGCGTAAGGGAGTCTTCTGTTCCGGGGGGTTGCCGCTTACCTCAGCGTTATTTTTTTAGAATCACGATAATACAAAGATACAAAATATGGATTTAAAACTTGCATTAAAGCAACCGATTTTCAGATGGTTGCCAAAACATCTGAATCACATTGCTGAAAATATTGTT